>JACDOC010000009.1 GCA_017656295.1 Bacillus sp. (in: firmicutes)
GCGGAAGTAGTTCAGTGGTAGAACACCACCTTGCCAAGGTGGGGGTCGCGGGTTCGAATCCCGTCTTCCGCTCCAAACAATATAAGGCGGCATAGCCAAGTGGTAAGGCAGAGGTCTGCAAAACCTTTATCACCGGTTCGAATCCGGTTGCCGCCTCCAACATACATAAAACGGCAACTTCCATGAAAAATGGAAGTTTTTTTATTTTATCATAAAATTAAAAGCATTTACGAAATAGCATCGTAAATGCTTTTTTACATACTTGAAACAACATTACAAATGATTACATATAAATTTGACCAATTGTTGTCCAAAATTCTGCTTTAACATACCCTCAATTTAAACTATAATATCATTATCATGAAAAGGTATGGTGTACTTATTTGAGAAAAAATATTTTATGGGAAAAATATAGTATTTATGAGTAAAAATGACGAAATTATGAGCAAAATTATGAAATTTATGGGAAATGTTTGCTCAGTTATGAGAAAAAACTTAAAATTTAAGAGTAAAAATACTAATTTATGAGCAAATCAGCGTACAAAATCGTAAATCAATTTCCATATGTGACTCTCTTTTCATAGACTAGGGTGAGATCTATGTATCACATAAGACAAGAAACGGCACAAGATTGTATGGCCATTAAAGAAGTTAATAACCTAGCTTTTGGACGGAATAATGAATCCCAATTGATTGAGGAACTTAGAAAATCCAGATCTTTTATTCCTCAGCTCTCATTAGTTACTGAAACGGATACACGTGAAATTATAGGACATATTTTATTTAGTGAGATTTCTATTGAAACCAAAAATGGATCTATTCCATCTTTAGCTTTAGCTCCAATGGCAGTTAAACCGAGTTATCAAAAAAAAGGCGTAGGTTCTGCGTTAATAAAAGAAGGATTAAAGCGATGTAAGGAATTAGGATACCATTCGGTTATTGTCTTAGGTCACCCTGAATATTACTCAAAGTTTGGTTTTATAAAGGCAAGTACAAAAGGGATCTTTCCACCATTTGACGTTCCAGATGAGGCGTTTATGGTTTATGAACTACAACCCAATGCATTTAAAGGAATTCAGGGGACTGTGAGGTATCCAGAACCTTTTCTTAATGTCTAATGAATTTATGGACAGAGTGGCTAAAAATTGTTTGAAAAAGCTGATTATAGAAGTGAAATCAATTTTACTTTGATTGATTATAGTTGACGATATTTTAAAACTGTTTAAAACTGTGATTTGATATTTCTTGTTAGTTCCCATGAATTGAATAAGCTGAATTGCCGATGTGGCGGTATTGGTAGACGCGCATGACTCAAATAGCTTTTTGCGTATCCACCAAACGTTGAATTTAACATGTATATCAGTTAAGAATAGTACGCTACGACAATTACGCAACTCTTTCTGTTTCAACTTCGCAAATTTGTTAATGCAAGGTTAGAAAACGGAAAGGGGTTTTTTATTTTGTTCAGAAGTTGAACTATAGGAGATAAATCAATTTTTTGGCTTCAGAGAAGCATTAAAATCTTTATTTACATAAAAATGGATAAAATAAGGAAAACTAAGGTAAGGAATTTTATACAAATAAAAATTATTTAAATGGTAAGAATGTAAGGAGATAGTATGAGAAATATTGCTGCTTTATTTTCCATTCTTATGCCCGGATTCGGACAAATTTATAATGGTCAGTTCTTGAAAGGTGTCTTCTTTTTAATAGTTGAACACTTTGATAATATATTTGGACATATAAACCATGCCATTTATCTTGATTTTAATGGATTCCACCAACAGGCTATAGATGTGACAAATTTTCAATTCATGTTATTTTACCCTGGATTTTATGTTTATGTAGTATGGGATGCTTGGTATTATGCAAAACCTAATGCTGACAAGTCAAAGACCGCTATTCCATTTATCATTGCCGGTTTCCTGGGAGAGTTGAGTGCAATATATGCACCGAAACTAGCCATCCCCACTTTAACCGTAGGATTGGTAATGATTATTCCTATGCTTTGTGGAATGTTCATATTTAGGAACCAATAAAGATATGGCCCAAATTCAATTTATGAAACTAAAGAAGCTATTTGTAGATTTTTTTCAATGAGATAGATGAAAAATGTATTTTGGAGAGATTTACTCGGAAATGCCTTCAGATATACGGTTGGAAGAAAAAATTTAACGATGGGAGAATACATGATTCAATGGACAGAATATTATTGTGGTGTTTATTAATCATTGGAATTGGATTATTTATTTTCAGTTTAAGAAAACCACTCCTTATGAAAAACACGATTTTAATTTTCTTAATGAAAGCTTATTTTTCATCATTTATTGGGGTTGTTGTTGTAGAAGAAAAAATGGTTGAATACCCTGTAAGGTTTTTAAGTAAATATTTCGATGCAAGTCTTCTTTTTGAATATATTCTTTATCCCATTATGTGTGTTTACTTCTATCAAACAACTGTACATTCAAGATTTCTAGGCATTGTTCTACAATGTGCATTGTATACCGCTGGATTAACGATAATTGAGGTCATTTGTGAAAAATATACCGATTTAATTACATACCATTCATGGACCTGGATGCACTCGTACGTAACCATCTTTCTTTTATCTCTTACAGTACGTCTCCTTTTGCAATTGATAAATAAAATAGAAATATCAAAGGTATAATGGTTCATTAAACCGAAACTGTGTGATTTCAGATTTTTAATTCTTTCTGTTTAACATAAAAAGTGATGCTACCGAAGTGATTGCGTTCAGTAACCAATGTTTGTTAGATTTTTCTTGAGGCCACGGTTTCCCTCAAGTATAACTAATGTTACTGTTAATCTAATTAATGATTTAATCCTTCACCTTGAATGGTTGAAAAATGAACAAATATAACATTTCTGCCGTCAACATAGGTTGTTCTCATCTCAAGTCATAAAACTTATGCATAAGTTCCCTTGAAATAAAAACAAGGATTGCTGCCCAAAATTTAGGTGATAGATTAAAAAACAGATTGACTTACGTTTGCGTCCGTGTTATATTATTCATTGTCGACAGACACGCACGACTTGTAGTAACATACCTTGAAAAGTGATCGTCTAACTGAATAATTCGTTGTTAATACCAACAAAAACGTGCCGATGTGGCGGAATTGGCAGACGCGCACGACTCAAAATCGTGTTCCCTTGTGGAGTGTGGGTTCGACTCCCACCATCGGCATCGAAAATAGGGAAAAGGTTTTAGGATCAAGGGTTCTCACAAACGTGGGAACCCTTTTTTTATACCGAATACGATTCAAGAAGGAAAAATCGTGTGCGTACAATCGTGTTCGGTGAGGTGAAATGAACAGTGAAAAGAATGGAAAATGAGAGAAAATTGCAGAGAAAGAGCAAGAGGGAGAGACGAGGAGAGCTGAGTCCTGAAAAGCTATTGCTAATATCTGACGACATCGTGGAAATTGAATACACGTTCGATGAATTGTTAGAGATATTTATTGAGGATTGCGAATTGAGGAATTTAAGAGAACATACGATTAAATATTACCGCAGTGAGCTAAATGCATTTGTAAAACTACTAAAAGAACAAGAAATCGAATTACGTGTAGGTGAATGGACAGGAGAAACCATTAAGCGAAATGTCATTATGTACATGAAAGAAAAAGGTCTCAAGACAGTCAATATCAATTCTCGTTTGAGAGCAGTGAGGGCGTTTTTTAACTTTTTAGAAAGGCGAAATCTCATAAAAAGCAATCCGATGAAAGACATCAAATTGCTGAGGAAAGAAAATGGATGCTTTACTTCAATAAGGAGTAAAGTCTTTTTATTGTACTAATAGGCAGGGTAATTAAATAATCCAACCTATTCATTTGTACAATTTATCCAATCGTTCCGTATGTAATTGGTAAAATAGAGTTGTTTAGCAAATAAAGAACAATAGAGAAATTGAGGTGTTTATTTCATGTGGAGCCAAACACGATTTCAAATGCATAGATTGAATAAAAAAGATACACCTGAACTTATTGCTCTTTCAGCATCGGTTGATTGGGATTATGATGAACAAGAAATCAATACAATCATGTCGGTAGGTATAGTATATGGACATAAAAATGAACAAGGAGATATTATTTCCAGTGCAGCTATTATTCCTTATGACAATAAGTTGGCTTCTATCGGAATGGTAATTGTTAACGAAAACTACAGAGGGAATGGGTTAGGCAAGGAGCTGACTCAGGCTTGTATCAACTCAGTACCTAATGAAACGACTATTATGCTAATTGCTACTAAAGAGGGAAAACCCCTGTATGAAAAATTAGGATTTCAAACGGTTACTTATGTACATAAGTTTTTAAGTGACAACTATATGCCTCTTTACTCAGACCACGAAAATAAAGAATACGAAATAATTCCATTAACTGATTCCCACTTCTCTCAAGTTCAAGAGCTGGACCAATCCGCGATTGGCGCTGACAGAAGCTCGTTTCTTAAATTTAGAATCCAACAAGCTAAACAAGGAGTAGTAGTTAGAAATAATAATGGGGATATAGTGGGGTATGGATTGAGTATTGAAGGGCCAATTAATTTAATACTTGGACCTATTGTAGCAATTAACGATGATGTAGCAACATACATCATAGAACACCTTGCAAGAGGATACCAAGGGAAGTTAAGAATTGATGTACCAGACGGACAGGAATCATTCATCACGTATTTAGAGAAATGTGGATTTAATAAAGTGAACCAACCTCCTGTAATGGTCAAAAATTCAATCCAATTGCCACCAAGAAATGATACACTCTATGGTATCGCTGCTCAGATTTTTGGTTAAGGTAGTAGGCAATCCTATGTCACTAAACAATTTTAAAAAGGGATGTATTGTAATTGTAAATCATAATAATAAGCAGGAAGTGGAACCATATGTTCCTTATCATCAGATAGTTATTATCACACATTCACGATTAGACACTCTTTTTTTAGGATATGGGAACCTTCAAACATATAAGGGTGGGAACAGTATCGAACTGATGGATGGAGTATATATGAAAAATTAAACGAAAAAAACTTTGTCTGTAAGCGGCATAGATTGTTAATTATTGATGAAAAACCTTCTTTGTGAATAGTAGTGTATTTGATATTGATGACACTGATAATGTTTTGAAATGGTTCAATGATTTAGCGGAACCATTAGTACTGAATGTGTATGAATCTCAAATGTACAAAAGCTATATCACGACATTGGTTGCAAGGCAGTTAGCAGAGAATCAATCAAGTGTAACAACATCTCTCATTGATGAAAATGACAATTCTATACATACGAAAAAACTTAAAGAGACAATACTAAAATGAAAAGTCATGAGGATAATAAATCGAAAAACGAGTCTTTAAAACAAATAAAGCATTTTGAAAAATTGCTTAAAGAAGATGGGGCAGGAAGAATCGATGACTATCAAATTAGAAAAAAAGTAGGAAGGAAGATTATTGTATCCGAAAGAATTGATTATTCTAAATTAGGCCTGAACATACTTGTACTCGATGGAACAGCAGAATTAACCTTTCAACAATACAAAGGATTTAAATTTAAAAAAGTGCAAAATTATAATGATCGAAAGTTATTTGAGGAGAAATCGAATGTGGCAACCAAACCCCAATAAACTTATTGAACACGACGGGGAAAAATGAATTAAAAGACCGAAAAGCATTATATTTGACTAGCTTACCTAAAATGAATGCAGATCATTATAAAAAGATTGCTATTGCCTTTTACGGAAATGATGTTGATATATCGATGAGTTCGGATAATGCAGAAATACTCCAAATGATACATAGAACAGCACTAAGAAAGATTACGTCTAACGATGAAATACATATCTTTGTAGCATACGATGATGAGGATATTGATAAATTGATGAAAAAGCCTAGCGGAGCTACAATATCTATACTATCTGAAACACTCAATAGATGGTACTTCAAGGAACAAGCTCATATACATACATATCGTGTTCAAGATGAATCACTATATAAACGTGGTGAAACAATACTAGACTTTGCAGAACAAATTGATCGATGGATAAAAATGAATGTGACTTTTTTCAATGATCTTCCTAAACCAATATCACATATTGATAAAGGTAAAAATGGCATAGGTGAAAAATTCCGTAATTGGCTAAAGAGAAGTCTTTTAGAAAAGGGATAATAGCATAGATTGTTGAATTCTGTAAGATAGGTTATGGATATATGTTACAAAAGTTGTTGCAGGGTTTGATGTAAAAGCTATCAAATTGTTAGCTGTATTTGATAATAAGTGTCACCCGCATCCTCCCTCCCCTTTTCATGTTTATAAAATGATGTTTATCCAATGCGAAATAATTGGTGGTCAAACCAATGGAAGGCATAGAAACAAGTGCAGTTGAGTTCTTTGCTGAAAACGAACTACCACCGTTACCAATAGTTCGGAATACAAAAAACACAATTGAGATGGCTTTTAGCATTTTAATAACTTCCCACCCTCTGGTTCAACTACCATGGAAGAACGAATAAACTTCCATCATCTATGATGCCGCGAAGCGAGGCATGGTGGCTAACATGTTCGAGAATTCATTATCGGTGGTATAGGAAGCCGTTTTTCTTATTCAACAAACGGGACAGGATAGTTTAATAAGGCATTATTTGATGGAAGGCGGAGAAATTATGGACATTCAAGAGATAATTAAAGAATTAGTCAATAAAAAAATCATTCATTCAAATACCATTGAGTATAAACAGTTAAATGGAGGAACTATAAGTAATTTATACCTTCTTGGTAACAGTGATAACGCCAAATATGTCGTTAAGTTGAATGAACCGCAAGTTCTTGAATCAGAGGCATATTTTCTTGACTTTTATAAGGACGTAAATCTATTACCTAAACTTCTGTATGTTGGGCAATCATATAATTACATAGTTTATTCATTCATTTCTGGTTCTACAAACTATGTTAGAAAAAATAAAAAGGAAATACTTAAGGCGCTTGTGCAACGCCTTATAAATAATTATAAGACCGTTCCTCATTCCGTTGGCTGGGGATGGGCAAATGAACCAACAGATTCGTGGCAAGGTTTTCTTTTGAATAGGGTTATTGAAGCAAATAAGATTTTAGATTCACACTTAGAAAAAGATGATTTAAATATTGTACTTGAACTTGTGAAAAGTCCAAATAGAAATAGTTTTAACAGAGAACCATTTTTATTACATGGGGATTGTGGTGTACATAATTTTATTTTTAATGAGGGACAGTTATGTGGGGTGATTGATCCAACTCCTGTTTTTGGAGAACCCCTTTATGATTTAATCTATGCGTTTTGTTCTTCACCAGATGATTTAACTAAAGAAACGATAAATTCAGCAGCAAGTCATTTGATAATTAAAGGGAACAAAAGTGAACAACTATTATATGAAGAAGTGCTTATTGGGTTATATCTCAGATTAGCAACATGTATTAGACATCATCCAAATGATTTAGAGGACTATCTAAAAGCTTGGAACTACTGGAAGAACATAATCAAAGACACATGATTTTAGTTTTTATTGCTTACTCAGCTATCCTGAAAATTAGTATTTTCATCCTCCTGATGGTGCCGTATAGATGCCGAATGGTTGTCTCCCATGGAAGAATAAAATTTCATTATCTGTGGTGAAGCCCGTTTCATGGTTGGCTAGGGGCAGGATAGTGGAAGAAGGAAATTGTTTTTTGGATGGAGATTAAAAAGTATGTATGGGGTTATAGCTTTATTCGATGAAAAGACAGAACAAATTATTAAAGATATATGGAAAGAGTTGAGTGAAAAATCAATTTCCTTTTATGCAGAGGAAGTGGAGGATAGAAGACCACACATTACAATAGCCAGTTACAATGATTTAAATAAAAGCGAATTTATAAGGCTAATGGATAAATTATATGATGATAAAACTAATGTCGATATTACATTTAGTTCAATAGGCTCATTTTTAAGTTCTGGAACCTTATTTTTCTTACCAACTGTAACAACAGAACTGATTGAATTTCATTTTAATCACCATGAATACTTTAAAGAGTTCAATGATAATCCCAATTCGTTGTATTTGCCTGGCAAATGGATACCTCATTGCACTATTGCAAATAGGCTATCTCATGAGAAATTAACCGAGGCATTCAGTTATTGCTCAAAAAGAAATGGAACTATACATGGGAAGATAAATAAGATTGCTTTAATTGAGTTAGTTTATGAAAATAACAAATGTGTCAAAGCTCCTATCATATATTCAAAGACGTTAAAGGGATAATAGTTCTCATCTTACTCAACTTAATGGGTATCTTATCTTAGTTAAAGAAGACATATAAAAGGACAAAAAAAACTGATAATAACTGATTTATTGTTAACCAACGCTTTTACATATTGAAAAAGGGGGGGAGACCGAGTGAATATACGTCAAGCTATTCAACACGATATTGAAGCATTACAAACACTAAGCATGCAAAATCATGAATTTCATCTGGAACAATCGCCTGATTTCTTTAAAAAGATAGATAAATTGTAAGGAATCTGATTGGCAAGGCTTTATAGAAAACAGCTCATGCTGTGTTTTAGTGATTGAGGACGCTCTAATGTAATAGGTTTTGCATTAATCCGTTTAATAAATACAAATGTCGCACCTCATTTACGGGAAAAGCGAACTGCTTTTATCTCAGACTTCTGTATCCATCAAAACTGGCGTGGAAGAGGACTTGGCAAAAAGTTGTTTCAAGCTTGCGAGGAATGGGCCAGGGAACAAAATGCGGAAGAATTAGGATTAAATGTATGGTCATTTAATAATCATGCTATTCAGTTATATGAAGCTATGGGTATGAGAGATATTTACCGTCAAATGCGCAAACCATTATAATTTTAGGTCAACTTCCAAATTCAATTGACGAGTGTATACTTTAGTAACTCATCTCATATGCCGCACCATGAGGAACCGGAATTATTTGCAGAAACCATTAAAATGTTTGTAAACAGAAACGCTCCTTTACAGTAGTAATTAAACTCCCATAAAAGAACGAATTAACTTCTATCATCCACGGTGAATTATCGTTTCATGGTTAGCTAACGGGTAGGAATGTATGTTATTCTCCACTGACGAACCAAATGATGAGAGAAAAAAATTAATAAAGATTAAAAGTGGCTATATTTCCTATTTAATAAGTATTATTTATATATTTATTATTACTGTCCTTTTTGATTAGGGTGTATTTAGCAACTCATTAAACGGATTTATCTTTATATTGGTTGGAACCATTTTAGTATTTCCTTTGACACTTTTTTATTTTAAAAAAACCATGTAAAAAAGTTGCTAAAGCTGCATATTTAGTCTTATTAAAAAAACACCTGTAAAACAGATCCTGGTGGAACTCCACCTATTCCAGTAAATCGAAAATAAACACCATAACCTTTGTCAACGTTGCTTAATGCACGATCAAGAACTCCACCTTCAAGGCTATTGTGGCAGCAATTACTTCCTGGTACTGATTGCTAATGAGATAAAAATTTTCTTTTTCATATTTATCCTCTCCTCTGATGTCTTAACATGTTGCCATATGTTATTGAACTTCTCGCTTTTCACAAGATATATATTCCTTCTTCATCTAACGCCAGCTTTAGTTAAAATTAGGACACCCAAAGACAACCATTAGACAATTTCAATAGCTCAATATAGAGGAAATGCAGTTGTCTAGAAGTTTTGTATTGGAATAAATTGTTTATTGATGATTATCACATTTATTTGATAGTTTTGTTAAAAGAGCTAATGAAACGGTAACCAATAATAGGCTCATATTGACATCTGAGGTGAGCTGCCATGAATTCCATCATCAAAAAATACGAGCATATGAAGATGATTCTTGACAATATTTTAGAAATGGTATTTTTCGTTTCAGTAAAAAAAGATGGCTCCTTTTGTTATGAAGATGTTAATAAAGCGGCTATCGATCAGCTCCGTTTCCCAAAAAACTTCATTGGAAAAACGATTGAGGAAGTGGTGGGGGCACATAATGCCAAAAACATCATTTACCATTATCAAGAGGCGATTCGTCAAAAACAACCAGTCACTTACGAAGACCAGTTTGAAATATCTGCAAATACGTATCGGTGGTATGAATCGACGGTTTCCCCTTTATTTAACAAAAAGGGCGACTGTGAGTATATCATTGCAGTTACTCGAGATATTACGGATCGGAAACAAAAGGAAAACGAACTAGAGCTCATCTTTCATCATGCGGCGGATGCGGTGTGTACGTTCGATCAATATGGAAACTTTGTAAAAGTCAATCCAAGTTTCACGAAACTATTTGGTTGGACAGAAGAAGAACTTTTAAATGATTCAACGATTTCCATTTTACCTAATGGTTATGAAGAGGAATTTAACGATGTATTACGACTGATTCAAAAAGGAGAGAGCGTTAACAATCTTGAATCGAAACGTATGACAAAGAGTGGAAAAATCATTCATACATTATCTTCTTATTCCCCCATCATGGAAAATGGACAAATGATTGGCGGCGTTGCGGTTTATAAAGATATTTCTAAGCTAAAGGAAGTAGAAAAACAACTTCGTGAGAGTGAGCAACGATTTAAACAAATTGCTGACTATTCTACGGATTTGATCACTGTTGTCACCTCAAAAGGAATCATATTATACGCGTCACCTTCTCATGAAAAGATTCTCGGTGTGCAACCCGAATTTATAAAAAACAAATCATTTATGGCGTTTGTTCATCATGACGATATGGTCCATATTCAAAAAACATTAGAGGACATCGTTCAAACGAAAACGACACAATCAATGGAATTTCGGCGGTATAGCAAAAATAAAGAGACGGTTTGGTTAGAAGCTTTAGGGACGCCTATCTTGAATGAGAGTGGTCAAGTCCATCAAATCGTTTTTATGTCACGAGATATAAGTGAACGAAAGAAAGAAGTAAAGAAGTTAAAACGATTGGCGTATCATGATTCACTTACGAATCTACCCAATCGTCGGTTATTTGATAAACTACTGTCTAAAGCGATGAAAGCGACAAGGCGACATAAAAAACTGTTAGCGGTTTTCGTTTTAGACTGTGATGGCTTTAAACTAGTAAACGATACTTACGGTCATCACGCTGGCGATAAAGTTATACAGCAATTTGCACAACGCTTAAAAAGTAATCTCCGAGAAGGGGATATGGTTTCACGAATGGGAGGAGATGAATTTCAAGTACTACTTACCAATATAAAAACAAAAGAAGATGCATTAAAGGTCGCTGATCGTATGATTAAGGCAATGGAAGTACCATTTGATATTGGAAGTATTCAATTAAAACTTACAACAAGCATTGGTATTGCTTTTTATAAAGGGGAAAACAAACATAAAAACTCATTAATTAAAGAAGCGGATTCAGCCTTATATGAGGCTAAACGCAAGGGGAAAAATACGTACTGCATCTATACTCCTTATAAAAAAGAGTCACGTGGCAATGATTGAGGAATAATGAAACAATACAAAAAGAAAAAATCGAACTTAGTAGACTAATCGTTTAATTTATAGCCATGCCTACATCGGTCATGGTTTTTTTATAGGGAAATAATTAGAAATTCCGCTCGTTTGTATATAAGTGATTTATAGATACAAAAAATTGAGAATCTATAAATTATTTTCAGAATAAATTAAGAATGATGAAATCGTTTAATGAAGGAGGTCTGTGCATGGGAATATTAGACGGGTTAATGGGCAATGTTTCCGAAGCGAATATTGAAGAGGTTAAAAAGGAATTGGAAAAGATTGTAACTGAAGAGGAACGTGTGGAAAAAGCGTATAAGTTGATCCGTGATTTAATTGTTTTTACAAATAAGCGATTGATATTAATTGACAAGCAGGGCGTAACTGGTAAAAAGGTAGAATATCATTCCATTCCTTATAAAAGTATTACTCATTTCAGTGTGGAGACAGCAGGAACTTTTGATTTAGATGCAGAGTTAAAAATTTGGATTTCCAGTAACTCAGAACCGATTACGAAGCAATTTAAAAAAGATAAAAGTATTTATGATGTTCAAAAAGCATTGGCAACGTATGTAGCGAAATAAAATTCGTATTCGTGGTAAACAAAAAGAAGAAAGGGGTTGTCCTTTCTTCTTTTACGGTAATTATTGACCGAGAAACGATTTAAGCATCCAGTTGTGTTTTTCAAGGCTTTTGTGTATACCTAGAAGCATATCTCCCGTTGCTTCGTCATTTGTTTCCTCTGCTAACTCTAATCCTTTTGCTAAGTCTTCTAACATCGATAAGAAGTCTTGATACAATTGTTGTACCATTTGTTCATCCGTTTCGTTGCCTTTTGCTTCTTGGATGGAAGACAATTCTAAGCATTCTTTCATGGTGGCAACTGGTTTTCCATTGAGGGCGAGTAGGCGTTCAGCTAGTTCATCAATATAGAGAGCGGCTTCGTTATATAGTTCCTCAAACTTGGCATGTAACACAAAAAATTGTTGTCCCTTAACGTACCAATGGTAATTATGCAACTTGACGTATAGGACTATCCAATCCGCAATTTGTTTATTGACAATGTCCATCAGTTGTTCTTTTGCCATGTGGTATCTCCTCCTTTTTTCACTATTAAAGTCCCCTATGTCCTTCTTTTTCAAACAAAAGAGATTATAGAATAACTTGGTAATAATTATTTCTTTGCTATTAAAAGAGGAAATTCATCATGATTGATTCATTAAAGTCATAACCATATGATAAGAAGGCTCATTTATATGGGAGGAGTGAAGTTTGTGTATCCTTACTATGTTTACCGGGTGAACGGTTGGACTAATATACTGCATCTTCTTCAGCAAAGTTTATATGCGGAAAGTATGGTTTGTTCGATGAGTTCGCAACTTTATCATATTCCAGAAACGAAAGACTTGCAGGGAAATAATGAAATGCATACACACTTGGTTCCTGCTTCCTACCATCGAGTAACAACGGTCGGCTCAGCTCAACGGTTAGTTAATGGTGAACAGCAACAATCCATTGTGAAGACACTGATTGCCTGTATCCGTAATGCGGAGAAACAAGATCAACACGTTCGAGAAGGACTTAAAGTGATGGAAGAACATGCCAACTCGGATATAAAGCCATTTATTCAAGCCATCCAATGGTGGCAACAGCAAGCGGAAGCTTCATTACAGCAAGCCAAGCAATTGGTAGAGGCGATGGGACTATCCCTATCAACCGAAGAAGAAGCAACGAATTCTTACTAACTGTCAAAGATGATTTTATATAAAGGTTATGTTATACTTCATTGTTGATTTTTAGCAAGTTGTTCACACGGCGGCGACTCCAGCGGGAACAAGAAGCCGCAAGACCGTTACTTGAGTGTAGCGAGGGAAGCGGCTAGCGGTTTGCCCGCGGAAAGCGTCCGCCTGCAGCGAAATATAAATATAAACAGTATCGTTTAAAAGATCCTATATAAAATGAAAAGGTCATTTCCTATGGGGAATGATCTTTTTTCTTTTTAGGGGTTCTATTTAACAATAGTCACAAATGTTTCCTCTTGTCTCCAAAACAAATTGATGGTAGCATTATTTTTACATAATATTTTGTAAAGGTCAGACGTTTTTGTGAAGCTAATATTTACGCTGTCACAAATTCTTAAAAAAAATTAAAAAAAGCTGTTGCAATTTTTAAGTGATGTTAATATAATAAAAAATGTCTTCGACAGAAAGAGATAACATTCGACAAATGTGCGGGTGTAGTTTAGTGGTAAAACCTCAGCCTTCCAAGCTGATGTCGTGGGTTCGATTCCCATCACCCGCTCCATACATATTCGTATTCAACGCAGTGTTTCGTTTCGAAATGAACGAAGCATTGCGTTTTTTGATTATATACGGATAAAATGAAGAAAGCCATTGGTTATTTCCCAATGACTTCAAACGTACCTGTTCCTCCATGAATTTGGAGAAACATGTCCATTAATGATTTTGTGAGTTTTTCACTCTCTTCTTTAGATAAAGAAGGGCGAAGATAGATAATTTGTAAAGCAGATGTGGTGGTTTCGGTCACCGGTGTTCGATCGGAATCGACAAACGGACTGCCAAATGGCCCGAGGGCATCACATGAAACGAGTAAGCCGTCGAGCGAGTTGCTTCTACCGTTTAATCCTATGTATTCTTCACCGTCTTTACCAATTCGTAAGATGACGTCACCTTTAATATGGTCTTTATCATAGATACCGATTGGTGTTTCATATTTTAACGAAAAGAAATTGTTAACATCGATAGTTGAGTTGACGCTCGTTAAATAATTTTGTTTTTTAATGCGACGGTATAAAGCTTCTGCCGAATGACGATAACGGTTCGGGTCTTTTCCAAACGTTTTAAATAGTTGACGCCATTCTTGTATGCCTGGGAACGCCGTTACTGGTTTTTCTTCTAAATCAAAAAAGATGGATTCCTGGAAAAGCTGCAAACGCCCACGCAGCATTTGCGGGGACTTTCCAACTTGAATGCCCTCGTAATGAATGACACCAATTTTAAAGGTAGGAACGAGTTCAGTAATAGCAGAATCAACTGTTACGTTCATTTCATTCACCCCTATCCAGTGTAATGTACTGTTAGTTTATCATACCGAATGATGGTATTAGAAATAGAAAGGAGGGATATTGATGGATTGGCAACAATTAAAAGAAGAAATTATTGCTTATAGCCGGACGATTGGCATTGATAAAATCGGTTTTGCTGCTCCAGATCCGTTTACCGAAATGAAAAATCGCTTGATTCGGCAACAAGAGTTAGGATATCAGTCAGGATTTGAAGAAAAAGATATCGAAAAACGGGTCGATCCATCCCTCATTTTTGAAGAGCCGCGTTCGATTATTTCAATTGCGTTAGCGTATCCGTCCAAAATGAAAAACGCTCCCCGAAGCAAGCGAGGGGACCGACGTGGGATTTTTTGCCGTGCATCTTGGGGAACCGATTATCATGTCGTACTAAAAGATCGGTTAGATAAACTGGAACAATTTATTAAAGAAAAAGTACCAGATGCTGTATGCCGTTCGATGGTGGATACCGGTGAGTTAGTCGACCGAGCCGTCGCAGAACGAGCGGGTATTGGCTGGAGCGGGAAAAATTGTTCCATTATTACGCCGGAGTTTGGTTCTTACGTTTATTTAGGAGAAATGATTACCAATTTGCCGCTTGAGCCGGATGAGCCGATGGAGGAACAATGCGGAGAATGCACCAAATGTTTAGACGTCTGTCCAACAGGAGCGTTAGTGGGACCTGGACAATTAAATGCGCAGCGGTGCATCGCCTTTTTAACCCAAACAAAAGGGTTTTTGCCAGACGAATTCCGTGACAAAATCGGGAATCGTTTGTACGGATGTGATACGTGTCAAACGGTGTGTCCGAAAAATAAAGGAAAGGATTTTCATCTCCATGAAGAGATGGAACCGGATCCTGAAATTGCTAAGCCAAGGCTGCTGCCGCTTCTTTCGATTTCTAATCGCGAATTTAAAGAAAAGTTCGGCCACATTTCTGGGGCATGGCGCGGAAAGAAGCCGATTCAACGGAATGCCATTTTAGCGCTAGCTCATTATAAAGAGGAAGCGGCCGTTGGGGAACTGATTAACGTCATGCGATCCGATGTACGTCCGGTGATTCGGGGGACGGCAGCTTGGGCGTTAGGGAAAATCGGTGGTAACGAAGCGTACGAAGCGTTACTAGAAGCAAAAGAGCGGGAGAAAGATCCGGATGTGTTAGCTGAAATTGAAAAAGGATTAGCTTTTTTTGAAGCGGAGTGACCTTCACTCCGTTTTTTTATAGTGCAAGCCAAAAAGCTGAAACTGCAAAACAGATGCCTGAAACTGCAAAACAAATGTCTAAAATTGTAAAATAGAAGGACAAGCGTGCAATCAAGAATAATTATGACTGATCCAAATTCAATACTTTTAAAAAGGATTGAACCTGCTTCTCCGTTCATAGGATGGAAAGAGGAGGGTGGGGTGTATGAAAGAGCAACTGCAAAAATATTTACAATGTCGGCTCGACCAATGTGTATTAAATGACCGGGATGTTGTTTGTCCGAAAATAGAGCGCAAAAAAGAACTAGCTTCAAAACGAAATGCTGAAATTGTGAAGGTGATCGGAAAAGGGTGGATCAAAAAAACTGTAGAACACGGGGACCATACGGAAGTGTTATATCAAACGCAGCTGACGTATTTAGTAAAACAACTTGATTTGTTTTATATAGAGGAAGAAATCGAGTCAAGAATCGCAACCTTTGCAGAAAAAAAATTAGTGGATGACCGAGAAGTAGACGTGGTGTATGAAGAGAACCATGATGCGATTGATGTTTTTTCAGACGAACGGGTATCCTATCCTTATACCTATGATCGGCAAAAAGCGGTTCAATATGCCGAACGTTGGTGGGATTCGTACAATCCGGCCTATAAACAGTTTGAAGTGGACTGCACCAATTATATATCCCAGTGTTTGCATGCTGGGGGAGCACCGATGCGAGGATATCCGAATCGTGGGCGTGGCTGGTGGATGATGCATAACAATTGGAGCTATAGTTGGAGTGTCGCTAATTCCTTAAGGCTGTATTTGACCCACTCGACGGTCGGTTTAAAAGCAAAAGAAGTATATAGTCCGGATGAGTTATTACTAGGAGATGTCATCTGTTACGACTTTCAAGGGGACGGCCGGTATGATCATAACACGATTGTGACTGGAAAAGATGCATACGGTATGCCGCTCGTTAATGCGCATACCACGAACAGTCGGTTACGGTATTGGTCGTATGAAGATTCCAGCGCCTATACCCCAAATATTCAGTACAAATTCTTTTCAATCGTTGATCATCCGTGAAAAGCTTGTCCTCCTTCAAAAGAGTGGTATAATGGCAAATAGAGTTTTTTAGATGAGGTGAACAGTTGTGCCATTACATGTAGTTTTATACCAACCAGAAATACCTGCCAACACTGGGAACATTGCCCGGACGTGTGCTGCTACTGATACAACTTTACATTTAATTCGTCCATTAGGTTTTTCAACGGATGATAAAATGCTTCGTCGTGCGGGATTAGACTATTGGAAGTACGTTAATGTCGTCTACTACGATTCGTTAGACGAATTTTTTGAAAAAAATGCCGGTGGCGATTTTTATTTCTTAACGAAATTTGGTGAGCGCGATCATACATCTTATGATTACAGCGATTCTAAAAAAGATATTTACTTTATTTTTGGCCGAGAAACGACAGGACTTCCGAAAGACGTACTAGCTTCGAATAAAGAACGATGCCTGCGCATTCCAATGAACGATAACGTACGTTCGTTGAACTTATCGAATACGGCTGCGATTCTTGTATACGAAGCGTTGCGTCAGCAAGGGTTTCCGAATGTAAAGTAATGACCGCTTCTTTAGTAGGCGGTCTTTTTTTGTGAGAAAAATGAGGAATTTACGAGAAAGTGAACCGTTTAGAGTAAATTTTGAAGTTTTAAGAGCAAAATATGCAGTTTTATTGAAAAAAATCTGAGAAATAAGGGAAAATTTTAAAAATAGGCTATGTTATATTTCATTGTGTAATTTTATTCATCGATGTGCCAATGGCAATTGGCATGAATGTCTGTTAAATGATACTGATGATATTTATACATTACGCTTGTGGCGGACGCTTTCCGCGGGCAAGCCGCAAGCCGCTTCCCTCGCTATGCTCAAGTATGGGTCTTGCGGCTTCTTGTTCCCGCTGGAGTCGCCGCCGTGTGAATAACTTGCTAAAAATCAAAACAAAAGTTATCCACAGTTATTTCTGGGTAGAGCCTAAAAATAAGAGTATTAAGCGCAAAATGTCCTTGACATAAAAAATTAAGCTGCTGATTCATTCAGCAGCTCGAGTTCATTTACTTATGAACACCTGGTTTGTCGTTGTAACCTGCTGTGAAAATCGCAGCAAGAAACGCTACACATACACCTAAAATTAAGAATGTACCCATGTATGTAAGCCTCCTTTTTCTTCATTAGGACAAACGAACACTATTTTTATTATATCCAAAAGGGAAAGCAGTGTGAATGATGTCTCATGATTTTTTTCTGGCAATTCGGTGACAATGTTATTATTCGAAAATCCTTGTCTTGATTAATCATCATTAGCCAACTCCCCGCATAAATATTGTAATAATCGTTGCTCAATAAGGCTCAGGGGGAGGTCCTCATGGATATTTTAAAAAGGATTGAACAATTTCGTGAAAACGAAGAAAGATTGAAATGGGAAGGCACGTTTGCTCAATATTTAGAGATTGTCAAACAAAAGCCGTGGGTTGCACAGTCGGCGCATTCAAGGGTATATAATATGATCAAAGATGCCGGATACGAAGTAGTTGATGGAAAAAAACGATACAAATTTTTTAGTCAACAATTGTTCGGTTTGGAAGAAGCGTTGGAACGTTTAGTGGAAGAATATTTTCATCCAGCAGCGAAACGACTCGATGTCAGGAAACGCATTTTACTATTAATGGGGCCAGTGAGCGGCGGTAAGTCAACGTTAGTTACGTTGTTAAAGCGTGGCCTAGAGGCGTATACACGAACGGATCGAGGAGCGATTTACGCAATTAAAGGATGTCCGATGCATGAAGACCCACTCCATTTGATTCCACATCATTTACGTGATGATTTTTACAAACAGTACGGGGTGCGAATCGAAGGGAATTTATCACCATTAAACATGATGCGTTTGGAACAAGAGTATGGCGGACGTATTGAAGATGTCATGGTTGAACGTATTTTCTTCTCAGAAGATAAACGTGTCGGTATTGGAACATTTAGTCCATCTGATCCAAAATCACAAGATATTGCCGATTTAACAGGCAGTATTGACTTTTCAACGATTGCTGAGTACGGATCTGAATCCGATCCTCGAGCATATCGATTTGACGGTGAGCTAAACAAAGCAAACCGAGGAATTATGGAATTCCAAGAAATGTTAAAATGTGATGAAAAGTTTTTATGGCACTTGCTTTCGCTTACACAAGAAGGAAATTTTAAAGCTGGACGTTTTGCACTTATTTCAGCGGATGAGCTCATTGTCGCCCATACGAATGAAACCGAGTATCGTTCGTTTATTTCCAATAAAAAAAATGAAGCGCTTCATTCACGGATCATTGTTATGCCGATTCCGTATAACTTAAAGTTATCAGATGAAGAAAAAATTTACGAAAAAATGATTAAAGAAAGCGATGTAGCGGATGTGCATATTGCTCCGCATACGTTGCGCGTGGCAGCGATGTTTACCATCTTAACTCGTCTAAAAGAACCGAAACGGGGCGATATTGATTTAATTAAGAAGATGCGCCTGTATGACGGAGAAAGTGTCGAAGGGTTTAATTCGACTGACGTAGAAGAATTGAAAAAAGAGTATCCAGATGAAGGAATGAGCGGTATTGACCCACGATATGTGATTAACCGAATTTCTTCTACGATTATCCGAAAAGAAATACATTCCATAAACGCCCTAGATGTATTGCGTTCACTAAAAGAAGGATTAGACCAACATCCTTCTATTACGCAAGAGCTCAAAGAAAAATATTTGAACTTTATTTCACTTGCACGTAAAGAATACGACGAAATTGCGAAAAAAGAAGTACAAAAAGCGTTCGTCTACTCCTATGAAGAGTCTGCAAAAACGTTAATGGATAACTACTTAGACAACGTGGAAGCTTATTGTAACAAGGCGAAGCTCCGCGATCCGTTAACTGGAGAAGAAATTAATCCTGATGAAAAATTAATGCGTTCGATTGAAGAGCAAATTGGTATTTCTGAAAATGCAAAAAAAGCGTTCCGGGAAGAAATTTTAATCCGTATCTCGGCCTATGCACGCAAAGGAAAACGATTTGACTACAATTCGCATGATCGTCTAAGAGAAGCGATTCAAAAGAAATTGTTTGCTGATTTAAAAGATGTCGTAAAAATTACAACGTCCACCAAGACGCCTGATGAACAACAACTGAAGAAAGTTAACGAAGTCGTAGCTCGTTTAATTGATGAATATGGCTACAATTCGACGTCAGCGAACGAGTTGCTCCAATATGTAGGAAGTTTATTAAACCGATAAATTGTTATCAGGGAAGGCTGCGATTACGCAGTCTTTTTCCTTCCTTTTCATCGTACGATTTCCATTTCACGAGGGAATGATAACAGAGAAGGAGGGAAAAAGATGAAGGAGCAAAAAAATATAGAAGATGTGTGGAATGGATACATGGCTCCGACCATGGAGGATATGATTTGGCTTGGAAAGCAAATGGAAAAATTGCGGACAGAACTGGAAAAGTATAATCGGTACGATGATTATATTGAAGATGAAAAATAAAAAGGGGGAGCTAAACAGATCCCCTTTTTTGGAACATTTATTGGTTATTCTTCATCTTTCATGTAAACGGCCGTGCCCGTAGCTACACACATCATCATGCCATCGCGAAGTGTTTCAAAATCAAGGTCCACCCCGATTACTGCATTTGCACCCAGCCGTTGGGCTTTTTCTTGCATTTCGCGTAGCGCAATTTCTCGGCCTTCAGCTAGCTTATTTTCATAAGAAGAGCTACGTCCTCCAATTACATCCGTTACCGAAGCTAAAAAGTCTCGCACGACGTTTGCACCCATAATCGCTTCTCCAGAAACGACCCCTAAGTACCGTTCCACTTTCTTTCCTTGAAGTGTATGAGTCGTTGATACGATCATATCCATCCCCCTTTCGTTTAATTACTAGTATACGAAAAGGTATCATAAAAAGATTCATATACTTGTCCAAAAATTTAGGTTTTTGTCTATTTATTGTTCGAATTGGTCAATTATTTGAATTTCATGCATACGATAGAGTAATCAAACAAACTTTCTTGTATTCCATAGTTTTTTTGCCAACATATTGTATGTAACAAAGATGGAATTCGTGAATAAATTTTTTATAGGAGGGGAAAAAAAGGTGACTCATGCGGATAATCAGCAGTTTGTCGTATCGAAAGAAGATTGGTCCCTCCACCGTAAAGGACATGATGACCAACAACGTCATCAAGAAAAAGTTCAGGAAGCGATTCGTAACAATTTGCCTGATTTGATCACTGAAGAAAGCATCGTGATGTCAAACGGTAGAGACGTGATAAAAATTCCAATTCGCTCATTAGATGAATATAAAATTCGGTACAATTATGATAAGAATAAACACGTTGGTCAGGGGGACGGTGATAGTCAAGTCGGCGATGTCATTGCTAGAGATGGTTCGGGTAGTCAAAAGGGACCAGGGAAAGGCAACGGGGCCGGAGATACGCCAGGGCAAGACTATTACGAAGCGGAAGTTTCGATTTTAGAATTAGAATCCGCCTTATTTAGCCAACTCGAATTGCCGAATTTAAAACAAAAAGAACCTGATTTAAATAAAGTTACATCTATCGAATTTAACGATATTCGAAAAACGGGTCTCATGGGGAACATTGATAAAAAACGGACGATGATGTCTGCCTTTAAACGAAATGCGATGCGAGGGAAACCAAGTTTTTATCCAATCTATCGAGAAGATTTAAAGTTTAAAACGTGGAACGAAATAACGAAGCCAGATTCTAAAGCAGTTGTATTAGCGATGATGGATACAAGTGGCTCGATGGGCGTATGGGAAAAATATATGGCACGTAGCTTTTTCTTTTGGATGATACGGTTTTTACGGACGAAATACGAAACGGTTGAAATTGAGTTTATTGCTCATCACACGGATGCGAAAGTCGTGACAGAAGAAGAGTTTTTCTCAAAAGGAGAAAGTGGAGGAACGATTTGTTCATCTGCTTACCGAATGGCGCTTGAATTAATTCATGAAAAATACGACCCTAATCGTTATAACATCTATCCGTTTCATTTTTCAGATGGGGATAATTTAACATCGGATAACGCCCGGTGTGTAAAGTTAGTGGATGAAATTATGAAACATTCCAACATGTTCGGTTACGGTGAAGTGAATCAATATAACCGACACTCGACATTGATGCAAGCGTATAAAAACGTGAAAAATGAAAAATTTAAGTATTACATTTTAAAACAAAAAGCGGACGTCTTTCACGCAATGAAAAGATTTTTCAAAAAAGATGAATCCAAACAACCCGTGTAAAATGAAAGGGAATACCTTTCTTTTTTTTGGGCTATTTTTGTTTAATACGTTAATGTGTAATAGAAATGGGGTTTTTTGCACTAGGAATTTTGTCTTTGATTTTAGTAAATATTGCTTATAAATTACAGAACACTGTGAAATCTGGCTGTTTTTATTATTTTAGCATTGAAAAAAAGTATATGTTATAGAAAAATAGTTAAGATTATGCGTTTTCTAAAAAACGTGGAGAATAGGAAGTTAGGGGGAACCATATTGAAAAAACTACACGTATTATTGATGGCAAGCCTGTTCGCGATATTACTTGTGGCTTGCGGACAAGAAAAAGTAGCGAACAAAGAAGATGGAAGTACAGGGGGAAAACTGACAGCTGAAGACATACTAATGAAGTCAACAGAAGAGATGGCAGATGTAAAAAGTTATGCGATGAATATTGATGCGAATATTGACATGAATATAGATGGTGAACAAATGTCCATGCCGATGCAAATGGAAGGAAGATATACGGTCGATCCGTTCATGGGACATACGACAACAACAACTGCTTTGGAAGGAGAGGAATTTGCCGTCGATTCGTACTTTGATGGGGAAGCGGTCTACATGGATTTAGGAGGCATGTGGGCTAAAATGACGTTTGATACAGAAGAGCTTCCTGAAGATATAAAAGCACAACTTCAAGGATACGATCCATCTCAAGAAATTGAAGAATTAAAAGCAGTCTCTGATTATATTGATCTAAAAGAACAAGAAGGACAATATATCATCACGATTGATAGTTCCAATGATACGGTGAAAAAATTCATTCTAGAAAAAATGAATAGTTTAAACGGCGACATGATGATGACACACGATTCCGAACAAGCATTAGAAGCCATGAACATTCAAAGTTTATCTTATAAAGTGATGGTTGATAAAAATACATTTTTAGTTAGTCAATTAGAAATGTCGATGTCCTTAACGATCAATGATGGAGAGATGCCGGTCGATATGAAAATGGACATGACAACAAAATACAACCAATATAACGAAATTGAATCCATTGTTGTACCTCAAGAAGCCATTGAGCAAGCAATCGAGATGGACGGAAGTGCGATGTAACGATATAAAAGAGGTTGGCTACTGGCCGGCCTCTTTTTTGTACTTATTTAATGGGACTGAAGGGATGGATTAATTGGTAAAAAAATTTATTCAATGAATTGATCAAAGTCGCATAAAATATTTTAGAAAATTCTGTATTTATTATTGACTAAAATTTAATATATTATAAACTTAATTTATATTAAATATTTACTAATTTGAAAAAATATAGAAGGTGGGAGGCGATTTCATGCGGATGTTCCGTACATACGTAGGTAGAATGGTTGCATTCATTACACTACTAGGTACTTCATTTACCCTTTTCCTTCCAAGTAGTGCATCTGCTTACAATACTTTCAACGATCATGTTTTAAATGGAGGGGTAGGAAACTACGGTAACAATAAAAGATATTATTATATCACTTCATCGGCAAGTAGTTATGAAAGTTTAATTGACCAAGCGATGAATGAATGGATTTATACAACGGAACGTGTCGGAATTACCACCCCAATTTCATATCGTAAAACAACTACCATGTCTCAAAGTGTTATGGATATTTACGCAGGAAGTTATTACCCGAGTTATATGGGAGTGTTAGGAGAAACTGAATTTTGGAAATATGATACGAAGTTAGACCCTTATCAAGAAAATTGGGGCTGGAACAAAATTAAATTAAATAATCCTAACTTTAATAATCTAAATAGTACAGATAGGAAAGGGACTATTGCTCATGAAATGGGGCATGCTTTTGGATTAGCTCACAACAACTCAAATCCATATGCTATCATGTGTCAACTAGGATATGGTAGAAAAGTAAGCAATTCACAAGCTGATGATCTCCATGGCATTAATTATCTGTACTAATTTGGAAAGGGAGTGGAAATATGAAAAAAATGCTCTTCGGTGTGATTGCCTTTATCATTTTAGGAACAACTTTTTATATAAATGATAGTCATTTTAACATCCAAAATGAACCCCTAACCGTTTCTGCCAAATCGGTAGCGGTAGAGGAAAATAGATTAGAGGAAGTAACAAGAAATGAAAGTATCGAAGAAGTCGTGACAGAAGTGGATTTTGAGAAGATATATAACAATGTCGAGGAACTTATGGAAGATGCAACAGTCATTATTGAAGGAAAGGTTTTAGAAACAAGCTCTGTTCATCATGAAGTTGGGGAAGATCGTGTTGTATTTACGAAAGTAAACGTAAAAGTTTCAAAAGTATATACTGGAGATGTAAAAGCAGGGCAAGAGCTTACGTTTATTGAACCTGGTGGAATGATTACAAAAGAAGCAGCAGGTGTTGGGAAAAAATTTAAAGATTATCCAAAAGAAAAATTAAAAGAACAGGTGAAGGTTGTTTTTAATGGTGTACCCAATATGGAAAAAAATGATAAGGTGTTATTGTTTGGTGTGAAATCTGATTTTCCGTTATTGGAAGAAGAACATTATGGGATTTTAGGAGCTCATCAAGGAAAATTTAACATCAAAAACGGCAAGGCTGCTAGATATGTTCCTGACAGTATGGATAACTATTTATCGTTAGAGATGGATGAACTTGATGTGGATGAAAAAATAAAGAAATTATTGAAAGAAAAAGATAAGTAACACTTTAATGAGTAATAATTCCACCGTTATGAGGTGGATTTTTTTTGTTAGGCTCTATCCTAAAATAACTGTGGATAACTTTTGATGTTATTTTATTCATCGATGTGCCAATGGCAATTGACATGAATGTCTGTTAAACGATACTGTTGATATTTATACATTACGCTTGTGGCGGACGCTTTCCGCGGGGAAGCCGTAAGCCGCTTCCCTCGCTACGCTCAAGTAAGTGTCTTGCGGCTTCTTGTTCCCGCTGGAGTCGCCGCCTTTAAAAATAAAACAGCCTTTTGTTATATAAAGTACATTATTTGGACCGATTGAATTTTCTATGAAAACACGAAAAAAATATTTGACTTCTCTACTTAATCGTATTAAAGTAATAAAAGTGTAAGTTGAATAGTGGTAGTGAAGTCTTCTTATCAAGAGAGATGGAGGGACTGGCCCGAAGAAGTCTCGGCAGCGGACTCATTTATTGAGTGCTGTGCCAAATCCAGCAAGCGGATGCTTGAAAGATAAGAAGAGTGTTACTTATGTATAAACATAAGGCCTCTTCTTATTAAAAAGAAGGGGCTTTTTTCATACCTATATTGGCCGAACACTTACATTTGAGACATACAAGATAGGAGTGAACAAGTTGGAAAAGAAGCAAGGAAGTGTGTTGGCGTTATTCCCGTTAGTGGTGTTTTTATCATTGTTCATTGGTTCAGGAGTAATGACTGGAGATTTTTATCAATTGCCGGTGTTAGTAGCGGCTTTACTTGCTAGTGCTGTGGCGTTAGTGATGAACCGAAAAGAATCGTTTGGTGTCAAAGTTGAGCGTTTTGCCAAGGGAGCTGGACACCCGGATATTATGATTATGGTGTTGATTTTCTTATTAGCCGGGGCTTTTTCTGCGACGGCTAAAGGAATGGGGGCTGTGGAATCAACGGTTAATTTAGCATTATCAGTATTGCCTCAAAATATTATGATCGCTGGATTGTTTGTAATAGCGGCCTTTATTTCGTTATCGATGGGGACATCGATGGGAACGATTGCTGCCCTTGCACCGATTGGCGTCGGTATAGGGGAGCAAACCGGGATTTCGTTATCCGTTGCGATGGCAGCGGTTGTAGGTGGTGCCATGTTTGGTGATAACTTGTCCATTATTTCCGATACAACAATTGCTGCCGTTCGTTCGCAACAAACGAAAATGAAAGACAAGTTTAAAACAAACTTTTTTATTGTGTTACCAGCAGCTATTGTGACGATTTTACTTTTCATTTTTGTCACAAGCAGTCAAGAAGTACAAGTGACCATCGGTGAATTCCAATGGGTTAAAGTGTTACCATATGTAGGTGTGCTGATTGCTGCGATTGCAGGTGTGAACGTCATCGCGGTGTTAGCCGGTGGGATCGTTCTTGCTGGAGCAATTGGCTTGGTCGATGGTAGTTATACATTGTCAACTTTTGTAGGCAAAGTGGCTGAAGGATTAAACGGCATGGCGGAAATCGTTATTTTAACGATGTTGATTGGTGGTATCGTAGAAATCATTAAACATAACGGTGGCATTCAATTTTTACTCAACCTGGTGTCTAAAAATGTCCGTTCGCCAAAAGGAGCTCAATTTAGTATCGCTGGTTTGGTGAGTGCGACCAATTTCGCGACAGCCAACAACACGATTTCTATCATTGTAGCGGGTCCGCTAGCAAAACAAATTGCAGATCAATACGACATTGATGCCCGAAAATCGGCAAGTATTTTAGACATTTTTTCTTGTGCCATTCAAGGAATCATTCCATACGGCGCACAGTTGTTAGTTGCTGCGCAAATGGCGTCGTTATCACCGCTTGAAATTATTCCGTTTTCGTTCTATCCGATGTTAATCGCTCTTTGCGGTGCTTTAGCGATTGTATTTAATTTTCCTTCTGTAAAGGCGAAACCCGTACAATCCACGAAAGAGGTATATTTAAATAACTAATGTGTAGCAAGACTAATCTTCCTTTAAGTAGGGAGGTTAGTCTTTTTTTAACCTGTCTGAATGGGGAACGAACGTACTTCTAAACAAATCAATTGTCTACTAAACAGGAATTTTATATATTCTTATTAAACTACCAAAAGTTAGGAGGTTAATAAATGATTCGCCGTATGACACAAAGAGATATCCCGGCTGTACAGCATGTAGCTAGAGAAAGTTGGCATGCTACTTATGCAGGGATCATTCCAAAACACGTGCAGGATGATTTTTTACATAACGCGTATTCTGATGAGCAAATGGTGCGGAGATTACAACATTCCCATCTTTGGGTGGCGGAAAAAGATGGGGAGGTTGTCGGTTATGCGAACTTTTCTCCTGTCACCGATGGAAAAGTCGAGCTCGGAGCGATTTATTTGTTACCAGCATACCAAGGACAAGGAATCGGAACGGCTTTATTAAATCGAGGATTACAAGAACTACTTGATGTAAAAGAGGTATGGGTGAACGTTGAAAAGCAAAATCGAATTGGCCGAACATTTTATGAAGCAAAAGGATTTCAATTGGTCAAAGAATTTACCGAAGATTTTGCCGGGCATCAATTGCAAACGGTTCGAATGGTGCTTAAGGTAAATGGAAAAAAGAGCTGACCAATACAGCAGCTCTTTTTAATAATACTTAAATTCACTTTTTACTTTTGCCGTAATGTCGAGCGTGCCTGGTGAAATGGGCGTGATTTCTTCATAGGTATCGTAAGTGGCTGCTTTGACGAGTGTTAGGGGACGATCTTCTGTCAGCTCAGTGATGGAAATAGGTGTCTCATCTAACGTGACTCGAATGGCGGAAACAATCGCTCGAGCTTTTTTGAATGACTGATGAACTGCTTGTATGAGCGCTTGTTGATAGTACTGTTCCGGTTGTGAGACGAGAAATTGAATGTTGCCGATTTGATTCGCACCTTGCTGGACGGCTGTATCAAGGATCGTCCCTACCATCGTTAAATCGTTGATGGTTACTTCAACGAGGTTGACGACTTCATATCCGCGGAAAATCCGTTTCCCATCCACATAATCGTATTGTGGAGTGATACGGTACTGAGACGTTTGGATGTCGTCACGAGGGACTCCAAGATTGACGATTGATGTGATGACTTGATTCATACGGACGGCATTTTCCTGTTGGGCGGATTGAACATTTTCGTTGGTTGTACTTACACCTAAAGTGAGTTTCGCTTGATCAGGTTGAGCGGTCACTGTTCCTTCGCCATAAACAAGGAGCGTTCGTTTTTTTCGTCCATCCTCTTTTTTTACAGTAGGTGGATAATACATTGGCGTCCTCCTTTCATGAAATATGCTATTAAATCATTATATGTGCCAATGCCTCTGTATTTTCGAAAAGAAAAAAAGAAGAGGAATACCTCCTCTTCTAGCGAATGTTGACGGATTGGATCGTTTGGCGTAACGTGTTTGCGGAATGATGAAGCTGTTTCTGTTCCTCTGGATTAAGCGGTAATTCAATAATTTGTCGAATTCCTTGGCGGTTAATGATAGCTGGAACACCTAGATAAACATCTTCTTCTCCATAGGAACCATCAAGTAAGGCAGAAACAGTTAAAATGCTATTTTCATTTTGGAAAATCGCTTTTGTAATCCGGACAAGTCCCATTGCAATCCCGTAATAGGTAGCCCCTTTTAAATGAATAATGTCATACGCCGCATTGCGAACATTGAAAAAGATTTGTTGTAAATCCTTCATTTTCGAGTTGTCATTCATGTACTCTTTTAATGTTTGGCCACCAATCGTTGCATGGCTCCAAACTGGAAACTCTGTATCACCGTGTTCACCCATAATATAGGCATGCACGTTCCGAGGGTCCACTTGAAAGTATGAACCAAGCAAGTAACGGAAGCGAGCAGTATCTAAAATCGTTCCGGAACCAATTACTTTTTCTTTCGGTAAGCCTGAGAATTTCCAAGAAGCATAGGACAACACGTCAACCGGATTGGTGGCAATGAGTAAAATCCCATTAAATCCACTGGCCATCACTTGCTCAATAATCGTTTGGAAAATCGCTACGTTTTTTTCGACTAAATCAAGCCGTGTCTCACCAGGTTTTTGGTTCGCTCCTGCCGTAATGACGACTAAATCCGCATCCCGGCACTCATCATATGAACCTGAGCGAATCAGCATAGGCGAAGGAGCAAACGGCATCCCATGATTTAAGTCGCGTGCATCTCCTTCGGCTTTTTTCTCGTTGACATCAATTAACACTAATTCGTGAGCAATTCCTTCATTTAACAAGGCAAAGGCGTAGCTGGAACCAACAAAACCTGTTCCAATAACGACTACTTTATTGGTAAAATTGTGAACCATCCCGATCACCTACACAAATTTATTTGTGAAATATTTCACAATGTTATTTTACCACAAGTTAGCAACGATAGTGTGACGATTTTGTGAAGACTTACTCATAAGTATTCCATCTGAATTCCATAAAAAAACTACCTTGGACAAACATCCAAGGTAGTTTTTTACGATTAATCCATCATTTGAACAAGTTTTTTCGAAATGAATAGTAAAATTAATCCAAGACCAATCGTTACAAAACCGATTAAGCTGAACACTTCTAAATAACCTAAAGAAGAAGTATAGGCAGCGAGACGGCCAGCAACAATATTCGCCACACCAGAGCTTGCAAGCCATACGCCCATTAGTAAAGAAGCGAGCTTCACTGGAGCGATTCGGCTGACTAGCGACAAGCCAACAGGTGAAAGCAGTAATTCACCGAGAGTGTGTAAGAAGTAAGTGGCGATAATAAACAGGACGTTTGCTTTAACGACGATATTTGCTTCATCGCTACCTGTTTGTAACACGGCTAAGGTTACAACTAAAAATCCAAGACCAAGTAGAATCATTCCTAATCCCATTTTCGTTGGGATACTTAAATCACCGCGTTTAGAATAGGACAGTTTTAACCAAAGAGCCGATAATATTGGAGCTAAAATAACAATAAATAACGGGTTCAATGATTGGAACCAAGAAATAGGAATTTCGTACCCGAATAAATCGCGGTCCACAAATTTCGCTGTATATAAGGTTAAAGAGCTTCCTGCTTGTTCAAAGCCTGCCCAGAAGGCAACAACGAATACGGCTAAAATGAAAATAACGGCAGTCCGTTGTTTTTCCTTTTTCGTTAATGGTTTATTTTCAACGACACCTTGATCGTTGACTTGCGGTTTACCTGTTGGTTTTTTTCCGATATCGCCAAGGTAACGGTTACCGAAAATATTGAAAATTAATTGTCCAATAATCATTCCGATAGAAGCTGCTAAGAAACCGTATTTAAAACCGTAATGTACAAATCCATCGACTGTTGTTTTAAAGAAATCTTCTGCTAAAAATCCGATGACAAGTGGAGCAAAAAACGCACCAATGTTAATTCCCATATAGAAAATCGTGAATGCCCCATCTCGACGGCGGTCATTTTCTTCGTATAATTCTCCTACTAATGTAGAGATATTTGGTTTAAAGAAACCATTACCAATAATAAGTAAGGCTAATCCAATATAAAGAGCGGTATATGTTTGGCTTGAGAACAGGGCGAAGTTACCTAATGCCATTAATATACCACCGATCGTAATGGCTAGACGTCTGCCTAAAAAGCGGTCGGATAAATAGCCCCCAACTAATGGTGTTAAATAAACGGCTCCTGTAAAGAAACCATATAACATTAACGCGGCTTCCTCTTTCATCCCTAATCCACCGCTTATAACAGCAGTTGTTAAGTAGAGAACAAGGATAGCACGCATACCATAGTAGCTAAAACGTTCCCACATTTCAGTAAAAAATAGTAGATACAATCCCGGAGGATGTTTCTTGGAGGAACGTTCTTCAGTCTGCTCATGTTGAATTTCTGCTGATGCTTGCATAATGAACCCCCAAATCAATTATTTTTTTAAAAACATGTTATTATATTAATTTACAAACAATTTAGATGTCAATAAATTAAGATAAATTGCTATTTTTTCGAAGTGTACCAAGAGTACAAAAAGACTGAATATTATCATCTGATTTCGTTTATTTATTATTTTAAAATAATTAAATCGGTAAATCGATTGTTTTTTCAGAAAAATAATACATACATAAAAAAGAACGACCTATAATGAGTCGTTCTTTTTATTAAGGAAGGAGACTTCTCCTAGCGTTATTAGATACATTTGCTGAAGGAACTGTCGGGAGAGACAGTTCCTTGACTGGAGGATAAGGAGAACGAAAAAGGAAACATTTTTTCATTCTACTCCCTCGTAGTCAAACTATTTACGGTAGTTTGGTAGAAACTTCTGGACCGTATCTCCAAAATTATACGAGTATGAGTGCCCTTATTATAAAGAAAATTCTTTTTTCTTGTCAATAGAAGTTTATTCCGCTCTAACTTACGCTAAGACTTCCGCTTCAAAATCAAAGAAGTTTAGTAGGAATTATGCGCCAGTAAGAACCTAATTATTACCCACAATGAAAGCTTTCTTTTATATAGGCTCTGTTAAACGATACTGTTGATATTTATACATTACGCTTGTGGCGGACGCTTTCCGCGGGCAAGTCGCTTCCCTCGCTACGCTCAAGTATGGGTCTTGCGGCTTCTTGTTCCCGCGGGAGTTGCCGCCGTGTGAATAACTTGCTAAAAATCAACAATGACTTAAACAATAGCCTTTATAAAAAAAACACCGGGAGAAGTTCCCGGTGTTAGTGAGGTAAATATGCTAATTGATAGAAGAAGAGAATTGCAAATAAGTATACAAGCGGATGAACCGTTTTCCATTGTCCTTTGAAGATTTTCATAATCGGATATGAAATAAATCCTAACGCAATACCTGTCGCAATGCTCGATGTAAGTGGCATGCTTAAAATAATGAGGAAAGCAGGAAACGCTTCATCTAATTCATTCCACTTAATATGTGTGATGGCACTCATCATTAAGCTACCAACAATAATTAACGCTGGTGCGGTAATCGCGCTAATTCCTGAAATCGCACTGACTAAAGGTCCGAAAAAGGCGGATAGGATGAAAAGTACAGCAACGGTTAACGTCGTTAAGCCTGTACGTCCGCCAGCCGCTACCCCAGCAGAAGATTCAATGTATGCACTTGTTGGGCTTGTACCGAACATAGCTCCAAAAGTAGTGGCAACCGAATCTGCTAATAATGCTTCTCGGGCACGTGGCATTGTTTTTCCTTTCATTAATCCCGCTTGTTGAGCCACTCCAATCATTGTTCCTGTTGTATCAAAAATCGTAACTAGTAAGAAGGAGAAAACAACGGCGTATAATCCATGTTGAATGACATCTGTAAAAGCTGTGATTGGGTTTAACACAATAAGTCCTTCTGGAAGTTTTGGCATGGACACAAACCCTTGGTCAAAAGAAAGTTGACCTGTAAAGTAAGCGATAATGGCCGTGATAATCATTCCGAGAAATAATGCACCATGGACATTTAACACCATCAATATTAGCGTCACCGCTAAACCAACAAGTGCCAACAAGGCCGATGGGGAATGAAGATCGCCTAACGCGACTAAATTCGTTGGATGGTCGGTAATAATACCGGTTAAGCGTAAACCGATAAAGGCAATAAACAAACCAATTCCAGCCGTAATTCCATGTTTTAAGTTTTCTGGAATGGCTTCAATTAATTTTTTACGGAAAGGAGATAATGATAAAATGACGAAAATAATACCAGCGACAAACACCGCAGAAAAGGCAGTGGCATAAGACACATGTTCATTTGAACCTACGACAGAATACGCAAAATATGCATTTAAACCCATACCAGGTGCGATTGCTATTGGATAGTTGGCAAAAAGGGCCATCCATAACGTTCCGATCACTGTGGCAATGATCGTCGCAGTGAATACTTGATCAAATGGAACACCCGCGTCTTTTAAAATAATCGGGTTTACGATGACGATATAAACCATCGTTAAAAAGGTCGTTAAACCAGCAATTAACTCAGTTTTTACCGTCGTGTTATGTTCTTGCAATTTAAACATGATTAACTCCTCCAAAACACGAACAATTTTTAACACGATTATTATAATATTCGTTTTTTCGAAGATACGCAACCTTTTTTTAAGAAATGTTCCCATTTTTTTATAAAACCATTAAAATAGGTAGGAGTATAAACGAACAAAAAAACAGGAACCGTTGTTGGTCCCTGTTTAGGAAAATTATTTTGCTTCCGTAATTAATTGATGAATGTCGAGACGATTGGATTTACGTGGTTCTTTGATCGCTTTTCCAATGGTAATAAGCATCACTGGTACATAGCGATCAGATACGTTAAATTCTTTCATAAACTGGACTGGATTAAAACCACCAATTGGACATGTGTCCCAGCCTTTCGCTTTCGCGGCTAACATGAATTGCATCGCCGCTAATGACGCGTTACTGAACGCAGCGTCGCGTGCATATTGTTTATTTTGATAAGCTCCTTCAATTTGTTGAATGAGCGCACTTTTAATTTCAGGGGTCATCATACCAGCTTCTACATCTGGGGTAAATACCAGCTCAGCATTTTTGTTTGCCTCAAGGTCCCCTAATACCGCGATAACAGCGGATGCATCAACAATTTGTTGTTGGTTATAAGCAATTGGGAGTAACCGTTGTTGAATTTCTTTATTATCAAAAATCATAAAATGCCAATGTTGTAAGTTCCAAGCAGAAGGCGCTTTACCAGCAATTTCTAATAACTCAACAAGCTCTTCACGCGAAATTGGAAGATTTGGGTCGTACACTTTTGCTGAACGACGTGATTCAATAACACCAAAAATATCTGCCATGATGTTCCTCCTTATGATGATGTATTGTCATGAATTACAAAATAATAGTTACTTACTTTTGGTAAGTAAGGTACTTTGTTAGCATAAAATAAGGTGAACTTATCGTCAAGAAAAAGCGTTCGAACGGGGGGATGACCATGTCGAATTTGTGCCCGAAATATGAAGCTGCCTTTCAATTGTTAGGGAGGCGTTGGATCGGACTGATTATAAAAGTATTATTTGATGGACCGATGCGTTTTAAAATGATTTCCGAACAAATTCCGATGATCAGTGAAAAAGTGTTAGTGGATCGGTTGAAATTATTAGAAAAACATGGAATTATTCGGCGCAATGTCTATGCCGAAACACCTGTCCGGATTGAGTACGAGTTGACAGAGAAAGGGATGGCGTTAAAATCTGTTATGGCTGAAGTACAATCATGGGCAAATCAGTGGATGGATTGTCCGGTAGACGAACAATAAAAGTATTCATTTTTGTTATTTTCCCTTATAGGCCGTAAAATATAAGTAAACCTTTAGGGAAAGGAAGAGACCACATGCTTGGAGATAAACAAGAAAAAGTACTTGTGATTACGATGTTTGTAGTCGCTGTTTTTTTATTGTTTTCGATTGTACGGAAATTTTTCTTTTAAGGGCCTATGGTCTTATACAAATGGGGTGTATTCTTATGTGGAAAGGGTATGGACGTGGCAATTGCCGTAACATATAAGGGCTGTCGATTCGTTGGTGAGGGACATCGGCGAAAGACGAGAAGAGAAAAGCTTTCTCATCTGAAGAGACGAGAAAGCTTTTTATTACGCGCGAATAAGTCCTTTGGCTGCTTCAACCGCTTGCGTATCTTTTTGTACTTCCTGAGGGGCGTTTCCTTGGCCAATCACATAACCAGCAAATTCCATACCAATAAATTGACAAATGTATTGGAATTGTTGAACGAGCGGAAGACCTTTTATTTTCGGTTGATCTCCTCCACAAGTGATTAAGTATGCTTTTTTCGTTGCTAATCGCTCTTTAAATTGTAATTCACAGTCACGTAAGCTTTGAGACCAGCGATCGATAAAGTTTTTCATATATCCTGATAGTCCATACCAATAAATCGGTGTCGCAAATACAAGAATATCATACTCTAAGATTTCTTTAATCAGTTCATCATAGTCATCATCAACTGGTTGAAACCCGTTTGGATCATGACGTAAATCATGAATAGGCTGAATTTGCTTTTCACGAAGTTTAAACAATTTGTAGTCATATCCTTGAACGGCTTGTTCAGCTAACCATTCGGTATTACCGTTGTCTCGGGAGCTTCCGCTTATGACAGCGATTTTCATCCAAAATCCTTCCTTTCTCCATTTAATGTATGGGCTTATTGTAACGGATTTTGACTATTTCTTCACATCATATGAAAACTATTGTATTTTTGGGATAATTCTGATAATATTGATACTTGCCCTCTGCTGTAATTTTTACTCACCTCGTTTACTCCATCAGACACCCACAATTATCTATGAAAGGAGCAAACGTATGACCACAGCACCGGAACATCACCCGGATTATCACGAGGAAAAGAAACGGCTAGAATTTACCAAAACGTATATGGATGTCGTCATTAAAACAGCTGAAACGAACAAAGAACAATTTCGTCAAAACATGCAAGAAGCGTTTGCTGATGTGGATTGGTTAGAATCGAGTGGTGCGTACATCGAAATTTTAACGAATGCCAGCTTTTTTGATATGTCGAAGGAAGAGCTAGCGCATTTAAAAAATGCGCGAAAAAAACCGTACTTTGCTCGCATTGATTTTAAACGGAATAATGAAAAAACTGAAGTCCATTACATCGGAAAGACGTCCCTCTACCAAAGGGAAAATCAAGAGCAGCTCATTGTGGACTGGCGGTCACCGATTGCCAATTTGTATTATGAAGGTCGTTTAGGGCACGTGACGTATGAAACGGAAGATGAAACGTTCGAAGGGGAATTAACGTTAAAACGCCAAATTATGATTGAAGACGGGGAAATTGTTGAATTACGAGATATTGATTTAACAACAAACGACGAACTGTTACAAGAGTCGCTAGCGAAAAGCTCTTCCAATCGTCTAACAGAAATTATTACGACGATTCAAGAAGAACAAAACCGAATCATCCGTGCCGATTTAAATAAGCCCATCATTGTCCAAGGAGCGGCGGGAAGTGGGAAAACGACGATTGCTTTACACCGCATTTCCTATTTTATTTACCGTTATAAAAACTATTTTGATCCTAAACAACTGATGATTTTGGCACCAAGCCGACTGTTTATCGATTACATTTCCGAAGCCCTACCGGAATTAGGAGTTGAAAAAGTCCGCCAAACGACGTATCAAGACTATGTGGTCGCTTGTTTAGACGAAAAACTTCGCCTTCGTCCTGATGATAAGCTTGTTCGACTCATTGAACAAGGGGGCAAAGAAGCACAAATCGCTGCAGAAGTCGCCCAATTTAAAGGGTCACGCCTCTTCTTTCAAATTTTACAAGCATATGTTCACGATATTGCCCAGCGTTTTACGACGAAAGAAGATTTTTATGTGGACAAATATCGGTTATTTTCGGCGAAAAAATATAATCATTTGTTATTAGTCGAGTATCAATACTTACCATTATATCGCCGAAAAGAAAAGTTAAAGCATGTGCTACAAAATTACGTTCGTTCCAACAAGAAAAAGATGCTCGAAAAAGTAGAGGCTTTTTATGATGAAAAAATTGAGTATGCTCTTTTTCATGTGAAACAGTCTCCTAAACGAAAAGCGTATGTCACCCAAGCGCTCGATAAAAAAGCGAAACGTTTAGCGGAAGTACAACAAGCCATTCGCCATGCGGTTCCTTCGTTTATGCGCCAATTTGAGAACAAAAAGCTGGGGCAATATTATAAAGAGTTATTCCAAGAAGACAAGCTTGTAGAATATAGTCAAGGCTGTTTATCACGACAGGAAGCGTCTAAAATCTGTCATTACGTTCAGAAACATTTACGAAAAGGGGAGTATGAATATGAAGATTTAGGTGCTCTTTTATTTTTACAAAAGCAGTTGTATGGCATTGATAAAGAGTTGATGGCAAAAAACGTGGTGATTGATGAAGGACAAGACTATAGTTATGTGCAACTAATGGCGTTAAAAGTAGCTTTAGAAACGGATATGTTTACAATCGTCGGGGATTTAGCTCAAGGCATCCATTCGTATCGAGGATTGCAGTCGTGGGAAGAAGTGTATCAAGAAATTTTCCCACGAGCAACGTATACGGAGCTGCAAAAAAGTTATCGAACAACGGTAGAGATCATGGAAGAAGCCAATCAATTGCTTCAGAAATTACCGTACACATTTCCTAAAGTTACTCCCGTTGTTCGACATGGGGAGCCACCGAAGTTTTTGCATTATAATGATGTAGAAGAGATCAGTCATTTGATCCATCACCATGTTCATCAATTAAAAAAAGAAGGATATCAAACGTTTGCAATCATCGGAAAAACAAGAACGGATTGTGAACAATTGTATGGACTTCTTTCCAACACTTTTTCAGATAACGTAACGTTGTTACAAGAGAAAGCTTCTATTCCGAAAGACCAGCTCGTCATTGTACCCTCCTATGTTTCGAAAGGATTAGAGTTCGATGTGGTGTTCATTTGCTCATTAAATGAAATATTTGATGAAACGAACGAATTAGACGTGAAATTACTTTATGTGGCGATGACCCGACCGCTACATCGGTTGTTTTTTATAGGAAAACATCCTAGCGATTTTATTAGATAATTTTTTTTGGCTATGTTATATGTCATTGTTGATTTTAGCAAGTTATTTACACGGCGGCGACTTTTAGCGGGGACAAGAAGCCAGGCAAGACCCATACCTGAGCGTAGCGAGGGAAGCGGCTTGCGGATTGCCCGTGGAAAGCGTCCGCCACAAGCGTAATGTATAAATATCAACAGTATGATTGCTTCGATTTAAAGCGTTTTCGTATAATTAAAGGATGAAAAGGTATTTTGAGGTGGACCAATCATGAAAACAATTGCTGATATCGCCAAAATTGCTGGGGTTGGGAAAAGTACGGTTTCTCGTTATTTAAATGGTGGTTCGGTTAGTGAAGCAACGAAACGAAAAATAGAGCAGGCGATAAATGAAACTGGATATACCCCCAATCCTTTTGCTCAAAGCTTGAAGGCGAAAAAAACCAATTTTATCGGAACGATTGTTCCACGTTTAGATTCTTATGCGACATCTCGTACGTTAATTGGTATTGATGAACAGTTAAAACAATTAAATTATCAATTATTAATTTCGAATACAAGCCAACATATTGAACGAGAAATCGAAACGATTTATAACTTAGCAAGCCAAAAAGTAGCAGGAATTATTTTACTTGCCACCCAAATTACAAAAGCTCATCTAGAAGCTTTTGAAAAAGTAAAGATTCCGATTCTTCTTGTTGGACAAGAACACCCGAGCGTGCATAGTCTTATTCATAATGACTATGAGGCAGCCTATGAAATTGGGAAATACATCTTACAAAAAGGTCATCGAAAAATTGCTTATTTAGGTGTGACGGAAAAAGACGTGGCTGTTGGCGTAAAAAGAAAAGAAGGCTTTAAGCGGGCAATAGAAGAAGTTGAATCGTGTGAAGTTCGTTATTTTGAAACTGATTTTAATATGTTTATCGCACAAGAAAAAGCGTCAAAAATGTTAGAAGAATATCAGCCAACCGTTATTGTATGCGCAACAGATAATATCGCTCTTGGGGCATTAAGGGCAGCTCAGTTAAAAGGATTAAGCATTCCAACAGATATTTCGATTACAGGCTTTGGAGGATATGATGTAACTGAAATTATTCATCCTGGATTGACGACCGTGAAATTTTTCTTTAAGGAAGCTGGAAAAATGGCGGCACAAAACATCGTGAAGCTTGTGAATGAAGAGGCGATTGCGAAACGAACTTTATCAAATTTTCAAATAATTGAACGTGAAAGCGTTGACAATTTAAATCGTTGTTCATTATAATGTAACTGAAACCGGTTCCAGTTCCAAAAAAAGCACTTGAAACCGGTTCCTATTTTTTATACGTTGTTGGAACCGGTTCCATTATCAGATATTCCAATATACAATTTAGGGAGGAAGCCATGAAACACGATCAAATTGCCAAAGGAATTTTAGAGGCTATTGGCGGAAAAGAAAATATTTCGGCTGCTGCTCACTGTGCGACACGCTTACGTTTGGTTTTAAATGACGAAAGTAAAGTGAATCAAGAAGCGCTTGACCAAATGGATGCCGTGAAAGGTACATTTTCAACGGGTGGTCAGTTTCAAATCATCTTAGGTTCAGGGACTGTTCAAAAAGTATATCAAGAATTGAAAAAGTTAACCGGACTACAAGAAATGTCCACAAAAGATGTAAAAGATGCCGGAGCGAAAAATCTCAATCCGTTGCAGCGTTTAGTGAAACTGCTATCTGATATTTTCGTTCCAATTATTCCTGCCATTGTTGCTGGCGGTCTGTTAATGGGGATTAATAATGTGTTAACGGCACAAGACTTATTTATTGAAGGCAAGTCCCTCATTGAAGCGAATCCAGAATTGGCAGACTTAGCAGCTCTTATAAATACGTTTGCTAACGCAGCATTCGTGTTTTTACCTGTATTAATTGGTTTTTCAGCCGTCCAGCGCTTCGGTGGTAATCCATACTTAGGTGCAACTTTAGGGATGTTAATGGTTCACCCTGATTTATTAAACGGCTGGGGGTACGGTGGTGCCTTAGCAAATGGTGAAATTCCTGTTTGGAGTATATTCGGATTTGAAATTGAAAAAGTCGGTTATCAAGGTACCGTATTACCAGTTTTAGTTGCATCCTATATCTTAGCAAAAACAGAACAATTTTTGCGTAAATATATACCATCGGCACTTGATAACTTGTTAACTCCATTATTAACGATTTTTATTACTGGTATGTTAACTTTTACAGCCGTAGGACCGATTACGCGTTCAGCAGGGAACCTATTAACGGACGGACTTGTTTGGTTATATGATACAACAGGCTTGATCGGTGGTGCTTTATTTGGTTTCGTTTATGCACCGATCGTTATTACGGGTATGCACCATAGTTTTATTGCCGTTGAAACCCAATTATTAGCCGATTTCGTGAAAACAGGTGGTTCATTTATTTTCCCAGTTGCGGCCATGTCTAACGTTGCCCAAGGTGCTGCTACATTAGCCGTGCTAATGATGGTAAAAGATAAGAAAATCAAAAGTATTGCGTCTGCAGCGGGAATTTCAGCACTTTTAGGTATTACAGAGCCAGCCATGTTTGGTGTAAACTTAAAGCTTCGTTATCCATTTATTGGCGCAATTACCGGTGCAGCCGTTTCATCGGCATTTATTACAATCTTTAAAGTCAAAGCAGTTGCCCTTGGTGCTGCTGGTTTACCAGGTATCATTTCGATTCGACCTGATTCCATTGTTCCATATGTCATTGGAATGGTGATTTCCTTCGCTGTAGCATTCGTTACAACCATCCTTTTAGCGAAGCGTGCAGAAATAAAAGAACAAACTCAGAAAAAAGTAGCTTAATAGAATGTGAGAAGGGAGAATCACATAGATTCTCCCATCATGTTTAAGGGGAGTTTGATGACACATGAAATGGACGAGAGAACAGCGATATCGACGGCTAGAAGAGGCTAGTCAAGAGGAATTGAACGCATTAAAAGAAAAAGTCCAAAAAAGTATTTGGCGTCAATCTTTTCATATTCAACCGGAAATGGGCCTTTTAAATGACCCAAACGGCTTTTCTTATTTTCACGGGGAATACCATTTATTTTATCAATGGTTTCCGCTCGGTCCTGTTCATGGACTAAAATATTGGTATCACACAAAATCAAAAGATCTTGTTCATTGGGAAAATGTCGGGATAGGTATTCAGCCGAACGACTATTTTGATTCCCATGGGGCTTTTTCAGGAAGTGCGATTTGCCATAATGGAAAGTTACATCTTATGTATACCGGAAATACAAGGGATGAAAATTGGGTTCGTCATCCCTATCAATGTTTAGCGGTGATGGATGAAGACGGGCATATTGTAAAATTACGTGAGCCCGTTATCAAAGAAGTTCCAAAAGGGTATACCGATCATTATCGGGATCCGAAAGTATGGAAGGACAAAAACACCTTTTATGCTGTCATTGGAGCTCAGCGGGAAAATAAAACAGGTTGTATTGTTCTTTATTCATCACCAGATTTACATCACTGGACATTTGAAGGTGAGGTGCAAACCAACTTACAGGAATTTGGATTTATGTGGGAGTGCCCCGATTATTTTGAACTAGATGGAAAAGGTGTTTTGATCTTTTCACCACAAGGGGTCGAGCCAAATGGGGATCAGTTCCAAAATATTTATCAATCTGGCTATATTCTTGGTGATAAGCTCGATTTAAAGAAAAAAGTATTTCATCATGGAGAGTTTGTGGAGCTTGATCGTGGATTTGATTTTTATGCACCACAAACGACTGTGGATCATAAAGGGCGTCGCCTTTTAGTTGGTTGGATGGGTCTTCCTGAAATCGAGTATCCAACAGACAAAGATGGTTGGGCCCATTGTTTAACATTGCCGAGAGAATTGAGTGTCCAAAATGGTAAGTTAATTCAGCGCCCTGTGAAAGAATTAGAAGCTTTACGTCAACATTCGGTAAATGTGAAAGATATTCTTCATAATGAGAAAAAAATGTATGATGGGTTTACCGGAACAATATATGAACTGATTTGTGAGTTTACGGACATGGAGGCAGAGGAAGTCGGAATCGAATTCCGGGCAGGAAAAGAGGAAAAAACGGTCATCTACTTTAATAAAAAAGAACAAAAAGTCATCTTAGACCGAACTCATTCAGGCCAAGTTCCGGCGAAAGAGTATGGAACAACAAGAAAGTGTATCGTTCAAGGCAGTAAGTTAAAGATGCATCTATTTGTTGATACGTCTTCTGTTGAAATCTTTCTCAATGACGGGGAAGAAGTGTTTACCAGCCGAATTTTTCCACGACCAGAAAGTACAGAAATTCGCTTCTTTTCCAGAAACGGAAAGGTTGCATTAAATACAACCAAATACAATTTATCTCCAATGAATGAAAGAGAGGATTAACTAATGGGGAGATTATTTTCAATCGGTGAAGTGTTAATTGATTTTATTCCAAAAGAAAAAGGAAAAGCCTTAAAGGATGTTCAAGCTTTTGTACGAGCACCAGGAGGAGCCCCAGCAAACGTCGCGGCGGCGGTAGCTAAATTTGGGGCAGAAGCTTCGATGATTACAAAGCTAGGAATGGATGCCTTCGGGGACTTTTTAATAGACGAGTTGCAAAAAGCAGGAGTCAAAACGGACAAAATTAAACGTACAAATCAAGCCAATACGGGATTAGCTTTTGTTTCCCTTCGAGAAGATGGAGAACGAGATTTTTCCTTTTATCGTAATCCGTCGGCCGACTTATTACTTTCGGAAGATGAAATCGAAGAACATTGGTTTCAAAAAGGAGATATTTTACATTTTTGCTCGGTCGATTTGGTAGAAAGTCCAATGAAGCAAGCGCATGAAAAAGCGATCCGTCTTGTGAAAGAAATCGGTGGACTGATTAGCTTTGACCCGAATGTACGGCTTCCACTTTGGAATCAGGCAGAAGAATGTCGTCAAACAATTTTAGAGTTTATTCCAAAAGCCCATCTCCTTAAAATTTCCGATGAAGAATTAGCGTTTATTACTGGAATGAAGGATGAAAAAGAAGCCATTGAAAGCTTATTTACAGGTGAAGTAAAAGCTGTTATTTACACAAAAGGAGCCAACGGAGCCGACCTATATACAAAGAATTCGGCTTATCTATCGAACGGCTATAAAGTAGACGTTCAAGATACGACAGGGGCAGGAGATGCCTTTATTGGCGGCTTTTTATATAAACTTCTTGAAAAAGAAGTAAACCCTGACAACTTGGTCGATGTGTTAAATGAACATCATCAGGAACTATTAAGGTTTGCAAATGCCAGTGGGGCCTTAACGACAACCGGAAAAGGTGCCATTTCATCGATTCCGACGAAAGAAGCGATTGAACAGTTCATTCAACAATAAAAATAAATGTTTTATATGAAGACCGGGTCAACTACTGAAATCGGTCTTCTTTTTTGTAATGGTTATCGAAAATTTTATAAGAATAACACATTTTTGGAACTTTTTGTACGTTCCTTCGTATAAAAAGACGGGGGGAAGAGCAATGGAATATAGAAAATGGCAAACGCTTTTTGTGATCATCTTTATAGGACTATTAATAGCAGGTGCTTTTTTGAAAGCTTTTACCTTAGTAGAATATGTGATTTGGGGTCTATTTCTTTTTTTTATTATTGCAGCCAATCAATTAAGAACTGCACATATCAATAAAATTCGATATAGCGCCCCTGTTGTAGATAGTCATTTGTTTTCGCAAAATGACCTTCTCATCGAACGCGGGGAGACTCTTACGTATCAGGCGTTGCTATTTCATCCTAAAGGGGATGTCATTGGTACAATCGAAGATGATTCTGAAAAAATATCGAGATGGGTACGCTATTTTACAAGTTTCGCCTTTTGGGTACCGTTTCGGGCGCATGTGAAGGATAAAGAGGGAAATATTGTGGCTGCAATTGTCCGTACCCCGGGGTGGAATTCGTCGATTGAACTTTATGAACCAGATGGGACACTGATCGGTTCATATAAAGAACGATTATCGTTTAGCGGGGAATTAAAAGGAACGTTTACATTTCAAGATGGGAATGGCGAATATGAGCTTAAAGGAGATGCGTTCTTTTTAAAATTACTTAATGAACAAGGAAAAACAATTGCAGAATTTAAACAAGGATGGATGCCGGTCGAATGGCAACAGCGGTTTAAAGATCCGAATTTGGCGATTATTCACTTTCACCCAGAAGCGACGGTCATCGATCGGAAAATCTTTTTCGGCATTTGTTTGTCACTGGTGTTAGCACAACGGTAAGGAAAGAGGAGACGATATGGATACATTGAAAGAGCAGATTTACCAATTAGAACAAAAGCTTCTTCAACCAGAAGTTCGAATGGCCCCAGAAGAAATCGACCAGCTTCTTGCGGAGGACTTTATGGAGTTTGGAAGCTCTGGAAACGTGTGGGTAAAAGCGGATTGTGTTCAACCTGGAGGACTCTCGGTACGCCAAATGACCATTCTAGACTTCGATATTCGTCTATTAGCTGAAAATGTTGTGTTAGCCACTTATCTTATCTATGATGAGACTAGAAATGAATACACGCTTCGTAGCTCCATTTGGAAACACCTGAACGGCCGTTGGCAAATGACCTTTCATCAAGGGACGAAAACATGCCGATAGAAGTTTTATATATAGGCTATGTATATATCATTGTTGATTTTTAGTAAGTTATTTACACAGCGGCGACTTCAGCGGGAACAGCAAGCCAGACAAAACCCTTACTTAAGCGTAGCGAGGGGAGCGGTTTGCGGCTTGCCTGCGGAAAGCGTCCGCTTGCAGCGAATATATAAATATCAACAGTATCGTTGTAGAGACTATATTTTAAAGTATGAATAATGATCAGCTCCTCCAAAAAGAGGAGTATTTTTTGGAATCTTATCATCTATTTCTTTATTGGTATTCGGATTATTAGAATTATAAAGGATAAATAAGGTTATCGGACTAAACGAATTTTTTTATTGACAAAGAAAAAATATCATAGTATCATAAATCTTGAATTCGAGATAAATTCCTTTTTTTTTGTCATTAATATCTTGAATTCAAAATAATAAAATTCGAGATAAATAGTTCTTTTCAACATGTGAAGGGAATTATAAGGAGGAGATTATATGTTAACAAGTATTGGGTTATTAATCATTCGTGTCGTAATCGGGGTGTTGTTTATTGGCCATGGTGCCCAAAAGCTTTTTGGTGCATTCGGCGGTTATGGTCTAGAAGGTACTGGACAATATTTTGATTCAATTGGCATTAAACCTGGAAAGACGATGGCGCTACTGGCTGGTTTAATGGAGTTTGTTGGAGGATTATTATTTGCACTCGGTCTGTTTACGCCGATAGGGGCGCTATTGATCGCCTTAACGATGGTCGTAGCGATTGCAAAAGTTCATGGAGCGAACGGTCTTTGGATTACACAAAACGGCTATGAATACAACCTAGTGTTACTAGTTGTAGCGATTGCCGTTGCGTTCATTGGTGCAGGAGATTATTCATTAGACGCGTTCTTGTTTTAACGATAGGAGGAAAGTCTAAATGATCCAAGTTTTTCCGGCAAAGGAACGGTTTTTTGCTGATCATGGTTGGTTAAAAAGCTATTTTAGTTTTTCATTTGCTCATTATTTTGATCCAAACAATATGATGTTTGGTCCGATGCGAGTACTTAATGACGATGTCGTGAAGCCACTTCGAGGATTTGGGGCTCATCCGCATGAAGAAATGGAGATTGTCTCTATCGTGTTAAAAGGCCAATTAAAACACGAGGATAGCACTGGTCAATCGGCCATTACAACGTTTGGTGGAATTCAACGGATGACCGCTGGTACTGGGGTCGTTCATTCGGAAGTGAATCCATCCGATACGGAAGAAGTGAATTTTTTACAAATGTGGTTTGTCCCAGATACACCGGGCTTGCCTCCTTCCTATGAAAAAACGGAATTTGATGTGAACAAGTTAAAAAATCAACTTCTCCCGGTAGTATCCAAAAAATTAGCCGGAGAAGGAGTTGCTTATATTCATCAAGATTTAACGATTTATTTATCCGATCTTGAAAAAGAAAATGAATTGACTTTTACGCAGCAACCTGACCGTTATATTTTCTTTTTCGTCATTGAAGGAAACGTGACGTTAAACGATGAGTTTACGTTAGGTCGTAGAGATTCCGCACGCATTACGGATGTGACGAAATTACACATAAAAGCGAATGAAGACAGTCGTTTCATGCTCATTGATTTACCTTCTAACCATTAATGGTTGGATGGAAAATAATAAAAAAACTAAAGGAGAGATTTCAATGACAAATGTGAATTTAGCCATCATTTATTACAGCTCTACAGGTACGAACTATCAATTAGCAAAATGGGCTGAAGAAGGGGCAAAAGAAGTTGGAGCAGAAGTAAAAGTGTTAAAAGTAGAAGAATTAGCTCCTGAATCCGCAATCGCTTCTAATCCGGCATGGAAAGCTCATTATGAAGCAACAAAAGATGTACCAACAGCTACATTAGAAGATTTAGAGTGGGCCGATGCAATTATTTTCAGTGTTCCTACTCGTTTTGGAAATGTGCCTTCCCAGTTAAAACAATTCCTTGATACAACAGGTGGCTTATGGGCGCAAGGAAAACTGGCCAATAAAGTAGTGAGCGCTATGGCTTCAGCGGCGAACGCGCACGGTGGTCAAGAACAAACAATTTTAGCTCTATACACGACGATGATGCACTGGGGAGCGATTATTGCCGCACCTGGTTATACGGATGGTTCTGCGTTTGCTGCTGGTGGAAATCCGTATGGCACTTCTGTAACTGTGGATCAAGAAGGCAATATGATCGAAGATGTGGAAGCAGCAGTGAAACATCAAGCAAAACGTACCGTTGAAATCGCCCAATGGGTGAAAAACGGAATTCAAAAATAATGAGGTAAGGCTGACTACTACGTTTTTTAGGTGAGTCAGCCTTATATTCTGCCAAAACTGTCATGATTTAAGGTGGAAAAAAGAATATTTCGAAATAAAACTGGTAAATAAAAAATCACCGTTAAATAATTGGATGAACGGTGATTTTTTCTAAAAGTGGAATTTTAAACTTTTGAACTAGAAATTAAGTACATCCAACAGCTAATAAAATGGTCCGAACTAAAATAAATTCAGCTAAACAGCACAAAAAATCCGTGATTCAATCAATCGGTCGCTTATTCCATGTATGGCTCAAACACGCTGTCCGGTATAGGGGCCTCGCACGTAATCATTTCAAGTGTTAGCGGATGCACAAACGTAAGTCGTTTCGCATGAAGGGCTTGACGGTGAACGACCGGTTTTCCACCATACAGCGTATCGCCGACGAGCGGATGTCCAATGGAACTCATATGGACCCGAATTTGATGCGTCCGTCCTGTATCCAATGTACACTCTACTAACGAAACGCGGTCTTTCGGATATGTCTCTAGCACCCGGTAATGGGTAACAGCGTATTGTCCTGTACGAGATACACGACGGCGTGTTGGATGGTGCCTATCACGGCCAATCGGTGCTGAAATCGTATCTTGATTTCTTTGAACGACACCATGCACGAGTGCCATATACGTTCGTTTAATATTCCTTGTTTCTAACTGTCGATCTAACATTCCTTTTACAAACGGAACTTTGGCAAAAAGTACGGCCCCAGACGTATCTCGATCTAACCGGTGAACATGTTGAACAGCACGTATCTCTCCATTCATCAAACAATAACCACACACTCGTTGAAGGAGGGTGTCTTCATCGGTCGGATGATTCGGGTGCGTATCTAAACCAGCTGGTTTATTCACAACAACTAATACTTCATCTTCATACAGTACCTCTACTGGTTTAAACGAAGGGGAAAAAGGAGATTCTATGTCATGCAAAATATTCAAAGACAACGTGTCCCCTTCTGTTAACACCGTATGCCATGGGACTATTTTTCCATTCACGAATACCCCTTTCGTCATCCGTAGTTCATGAGCCAGTTTTTTCGGTACGTTCCAGACGTTTTTTATCAATTGTTCAATCGTATAGGATGTCCACTGTTGTTTGACATCCACTTCTAATATTTGACCTTTTCGATTCATGGTTACGCTCCTTTTCTGGTTAAAAATTACCAGATAAAAACTACAATTTAGTATGTTATTCTTAAAGTGTAATTTTTAAAAAGATTACAAACTTTACAAGTAGGTGGTAGTGATGAAAGTAAGGTATGCATCAACTTCATTACAAGAAGAAGAAATCGACCAACTCATTGACTATATGTACACTGACATATTTCCACGATATTTTTCAGAAGACGAGGTTGAATATTTCCGAAAAATGAAAGTGTTACATACGCCATCAAGACATCATGATTATACGGGAACATTAAAAGATGCCTTCGAAATTCTTTCCAGTCTTCAATTAATTATCGCCTTAATCGAAGCAAATGAAAAGCAGGCATTAGGAGAACGGTACAAAAAAATATTTGAGCGGAACGTACAAATTTTACAACAATATCATTTACATTTTCCATTTACCCTCGATCAGTTCGAACGTCCCAAAAAATATGTCATTAGTACGTATACTCCTGTAACGAATGAATTACTTGTGTAAATATCTTATTTTAAATGAAAGTTTCCTAAAAAAGGCCTATTTTGGTCCCGTTTACCCTCATAAAATATCAGAATTTTATCAATACACAGAAATTTAAGAGAGTGGTACGATAATTACGTAATCTATTTGATTGAAGGGGGAATGAATTTGAAGAAGAAAAAGGTTTTGATTTCGGGCGTTACCACTCTCGGCTTGCTTTCTACGTTAGTGTTTTCGACGCCCAATACGGCCCCAGCAGCGAACGGTGAATTAGTTTATAAAGGAGTCAACACCGTTTCAGTCAATGATGTAGCAAAGCCTATCAAAACAGGGAAAGCTCACTTTCTTATTGAATCCTACCAAAGTAAAATTCCTAAAGGTCTATTAAAATCATTAAAAGAAGTACCAGCGAATAATGAACTATACGTCATTCAATTAGAAGATGTAATTACTCAAGACGAAAGAGACACGTTAGAAGCTGCAGGCGTACAACTCATTGAGTACATTCCTGACTATGCGTTTGTGGCCACAATTAAAAATAGCGATCTTTCAAAAGTTGAAGGACTCACTCTTGTTGAATCTGTTACCCCATATTTGCCACTATACAAACTAGACCCTCGACTATTTGAAGAAGGTGCTTCTAATCTCGTGAAAGCAGTTGTGAAAAAATCGAATCAAAAGGCAACAAAAGTCGAAGCGAAAGGGTTAAATGAGCTCATTTCATACGCCTTCCAAAATGATGTCACGTATATTTCCCCAGAATCGGAATTTCAACTGATGAACGATCAAGCGGCTGTCATAACGAAAACGACGATCGCCAATAATACGTACGGGTTATATGGTGCTGGTCAAACAGTAGCAGTTGCCGATACAGGTCTTGATACAGGTGTAAATGATTCATCGATGCATGAATCGTTCCAAGGGAAAATTACGGCGATTTATGCATGGGGTCGTCCAAATAATGCGAGTGACCCGAACGGACATGGTACCCATGTGGCTGGTTCCGTGTTAGGTAATGCGAGCTTTAAAGGTATGGCACCTAGCGCAAGCCTTGTCTTCCAATCTATCATGGATGCTAATGGTGGATTAGGTGGTTTACCATCCAATTTATCCGACTTATTCTCCCAAGCGTATAATGCAGGTGCACGTATTCATACAAACTCTTGGGGAGCACCAGTAAACGGGGCTTATACGACCGATTCGCGAACGGTGGACCAATATGTGTATAACAACGATATGACGATTTTATTTGCCGCAGGTAATGAAGGTCCTGGTTCAGGAACGATTAGTGCACCTGGTACAGCGAAAAATGCAATTACTGTAGGTGCATCAGAAAATTATCGACCTTCGTTTGGTTCGTATTCGGATAATCCAGACCAAATTGCGAGCTTCTCTTCTCGTGGACCAACAAAAGATGGTCGTGTAAAACCAGACGTCGTTGCTCCGGGAACATATATTTTATCTTCTCGATCGTCGCTTGCACCAGATTCATCTTTCTGGGCAAATTATAATAGTAAATACGCGTACATGGGCGGAACATCGATGGCCACGCCATTAACAGCAGGAAATGTGGCCTTACTTCGTGAAAACTTTATTAAGAACTACGGCATTACTCCGAAGCCGTCCTTATTAAAAGCAGCGTTAATCGCTGGTGCCACTAACCTCGGTTTATCGAACAACAGCCAAGGCTGGGGGCGAGTGAACATGGAAACCTCGTTAAATGTGGCTTATGTCAATGAATCTACTGCACTATCAACAGGGCAAAAAGCAACATATACATTCAACGCAACTAGCTCCAAACCGTTACGTATTTCACTCGTATGGACGGATTATCCTGGAAGTACATCCGCCTACTACTCATTAGTAAACGACCTTGACATAGTTGTTACTTCTCCTAGTGGTCAAGTCTATGTCGGAAACGACTTCTCGTATCCATACAACAACAATTGGGACGGCGTCAACAACGTCGAAAACGTCTTTATTAACAATCCACAATCAGGAACGTACACCATTGAAGTTCAAGCATACAACGTTCCAAGCGGTACGCAAAAATTCTCATTGGCGGTTGTGAATTAATTTTAATTACTTAGGAGGTTAAATTTTGATGAAAAAAGGTAAAAAAATTTTCATTTCCGCTATCATGATCGGCTTACTATCAACTCTCTTTGCAGGAGTAGCAGCAGCGGAAGACCATCCACCGTGGTTCGGGGTAAGCAGTGTACAAGTAGATAACAATAATTAAATTAGAAAAGGTGAGTGCTATTATAGCTCTCACCTTTTTTGTAGTTTACGGATAATTTTGTTTTGTTTTCTAGACACTTTTAAGACCTGCTACTGTGGATAAAATTTTGAAGGAAGCGGACAGATTCAACTATTCATAATTAAATCTTCAAAAAAATTAATAATCATGTAAAATAAAGTTAATAGTGCTAATAGGATATTTGATATTCATTCACTAATCGAAAATAATCCGCAGCAAGTTTATATTTTCTCTTTTTGTAAAAATAATTCCCTAATTCAGTTAGTAGAAATGTTCTTTTTTTATGCTCATTTATTTTTTCGATGTATGGCAAATAGTTAGTAGTCACAAAATCGATATATGCTTCTTCAAATGTTCCTTTATTGGGGTGTTGAAGATAATTCATTCGTTTTAAACGGTATTCAATTTCTATTTCCATTTCTTGAATAGCATGATGGTGTCTTAATTGTTGTAAATAATTATTTGCATCTTCAAAACGTTGTTGCTCAATATAAAGGTCAATTAAATATAATGTTGTCCATATCCGTTGCTTATGATGTTCTTCACGGTGTTGAATGCTTTCTTTAAACATCTTTTCAGCTTCTTGATACCACTTTTTTTCAAAATACATATATCCTAGATTATGATAAACGCGGGCGAGAATATCGTCCATTTGTAAAGTAGTTGCCAAGTCTAAAATTTGTCGATATTCTTTTTCTGCTGCATGAAAGTTTTTCGTTCGTGCATAGTTGATTCCTAGAATCATTTTACAGTCAAGGCTTCGTAAATAATTTGTTGTTTCATCATATAATTTTAAGGCAGTTTGGGCGTAGTATACCGCCATAATACTATTTTGAAGATAACTATACGCCATTGCTAAGTGAAAATATAAATTGCCGTATTTAATCCCTTGTTTCACTAATGTTTTTTCTACGGCTAATAAAAATGAAAGACCTTTTTCGTACTGTTGATCGATACATAAATGGACACCCCGAAAGTATTGAAACATAAGCTTTTGTTCTGTAGAAAGGTGTTCCTTATTATCCATGAGATTCGTCATGTAGTATTGAGCTTTATGAAAATTTCCAATCGTTAAATAAAAATAATACATTAAAAGGATATAGGATAAGTACAGCTCTGGCTCCAACTCAATAAAAGATTCAAAAGGTTTGATTTCATCTACTAGTTTTTTGGCTTTTTCAATTTGCCGACATTCTATAGCTTCATAAATTTGATCAAATAGCTCTTCTAATTCATCTGTTGGGAACTGATCAAAATCGCTAGGACAGATATTCAAACGTTCACAAAGAAGAAGAAGAATTTCTTCATTTGGTACCACTTTTCCGGTTTCGATTTTACTTAAATACGTAACCGAGCAAATGCCTTCACATACTTTTTCTTGTGTCCAACCTAATTTTTTTCGTTTGTATCGTAAGTAGCCTCCTTTGGAAATATTGTGTTTAATATTAAGTAGTTTTAGCAAAATAAGAATACCTCCTATAAAAAGAGATAGAAATTTAATAATTTTCAGTAATATTATAAGATACTATTGTATAATAAATGAACTCTATAAAAATCCCCTAAACGACTTAGGAGTTTAGTCCTATGTTGTTTAGGGGAATTTATTAATTTAACACATGTTCTTTAAACCAATTCTCGAAATATTCTTCGGTGTTGGAGCCTACTGTGCGAGCGACTTCTTGGCCGTTTTCATAATGGACGATGGTTGGGGTGTATTCAATGTTGTATTTGTTCCAGCCTTGTTCAAATTCGAGTAAGTTGTATTGAACGAGGTCGACGCCTAATTCGTCCATAAGCGGCATTAAAATAGGCGTGGTTTCTTTACAATGCGGACAAGTCGGGCTGTAAAAATAAACAGTAATGTCTTCGCCGTTGTTTAATTTGGCTTCTAATTCTTCAGGTAAAATAATGTTTTGATAGTTTGGGTCGTCTAACTGTTCGATCGTGGCTGGATGGAGATCGTCTTTTCCGTACGGATTGCCTTCTGTTAACTGGTCTTGTTGCATCTTGGTCATAAAAGCAATCGCTCCAAATAGTGCAAAAATAATAACTAAAAAAATAACAACTTTTTTCACCGGTTTTCCTCCTCTTTTTTTAACGTACGATAGACAATGAAACTAGAAACAAAAATAATGATAAATCCAGTTAATGCTAAAAACGGAATCGTGATAAAGCCAAACCAGTTGATGTATGCACCCGTACAAGGAATTCTGCCGCAAGCAGGTGCCATTTCCGTTAGAAACGATACTTTTTGAATCGAATAATGGTAGAGGGAGATGCTCATTCCGATAGCTGATAGAACCATGCTATAGAACGAAATGGCATAATCTTTTTTTACGACGGCGATACCTAAAATAACGGTAAGTGGGTACATCAAAATTCGTTGATACCAACATAGCTCACACGGTTCGTATTGCATAATTTCTGAAAAATAGAGGCTCCCCAAGATCGCGATGACCGAAGCGCACCAGGCGATAAACAGGCTGGTTTCTTTTCGATTGGTTAGCATTTTTTTCAAATCCTTTCTTTTTTCTACGTCAAAATTATAGTATGGTAAAAGTAAGAAGTAAAATTAAAAGGTCATTCATGACAAAACGAATGCATATTTTTTTAACGAAAAATGCAAACGGTTGCACAAAAAATATAGCGAGGGGAGAAATGGTTGAATGAACAAACAATGGTGGAAGGAAGCGGTCGTTTATCAAATTTATCCAAGAAGCTTTATGGATGGAAATGGAGACGGAATAGGGGACTTACAAGGAATTATTTCCAAGCTCGATTATTTAAAATGGTTAGGAATTGACGTCATTTGGTTATCGCCTGTGTATGATTCCCCTAATGATGATAACGGGTATGACATTCGCGATTATTATGCGATTATGAACGAATTCGGTACGATGCAAGATTGGGACGAAATGATTGATGAAATTCACAAGCGTGGCATGAAGCTTGTCATGGATTTAGTCGTGAATCATACGTCTGACGAACATCAATGGTTTGTCGAGTCTCGATCTTCGAAAGATAGCCCTTATCGAGATTATTACATCTGGCGTCCAGGGAAAAACGGAAAAGAACCGAACAACTGGGAGTCTATTTTTAGCGGGTCTGCATGGGAATACGATGAACAGACTGGAGAGTATTATTTACACCTGTTTTCGAAAAAGCAGCCGGATTTAAACTGGGAGAACGAAAAGGTTCGCGAAGAAGTATACAAGATGATGACCTTTTGGTTGGATAAAGGGGTCGACGGCTTCCGGATGGATGTGATCAACTTTATTTCAAAAGTACCGTCCTTACCAGATGCCCCGAATTCAGAAGGAAAAAAATATGCATCCGGGGCCCAGTATTTTATCAACGGACCGCGCATTCACGAATTTTTACAAGAAATGCACGACCGTGTTCTTTCCCGTTATGATGTGATGACGGTTGGAGAAACGCCTGGGGTGACACCGGAAGAAGCGATTCTTTTTACAGGGGAAGACCGCAATGAATTGAATATGGTGTTCCAATTTGAACATATGGATGTGGATGCGGGACCGAATGGAAAATGGGACCTTGTTCCACTGGATTTAGTAAAGCTAAAACGTATTTTAGCGAATTGGCAAGTCCGTCTTCACGGAAAGGGATGGAATAGCTTATATTGGTGCAACCATGATCAGCCGCGCGTTGTCTCTCGTTTTGGCAATGATGAAGAATACCGCAAAGAATCAGCTAAATTATGGGGTACATTGCTTCATATGATGCAAGGAACTCCGTACATTTACCAAGGGGAAGAAATCGGTATGACCAACGTTCGTTTCCCATCCATCCAAGACTATAAAGATATTGAATCGCTAAATATGTATAAAGAAAAATTAGAGGAAGGGTGGACAGAAGAAGAAATTTTGCATGCTATTCACGTAAAAGGTCGTGATAATGCCCGCACGCCGATGCAATGGGATGAGACGGAATATGGAGGATTTACAACCGGTACGCCATGGATTGGAGTAAACCCGAACTATCGAACCATTAACGTGAAAGAAGCAACGGAAGACTCGAATTCTGTTCTGCATTATTACCGCAAGCTTATTCAACTGCGGAAACAGCATCCAATTGTTGTGTACGGATCGTTTGAATTGTTAGAAGAAAACGATGAACAGCTATTCGTTTATCGCCGTCGTTACGAAAACGAACATCTCCTAGTGATTGGGAACGTGTCGAATCATCCACTAGGCTACACCTACCCAGATAACGTTCCTGCAGAAAAAACTCTTTGGATTTCGAACTATCCAGTGAGCGAAGAACGAACTGGGGCTATAATCCTCCGACCATGGGAAGTTCGTGTCTACCACTGGGTTGAATAAAAGAAAAGGAAGACGAATCCCTATTCTAAATAGGAGGATCGTCTTCCTTTTTTTGGCCCATCAAACCGTAGAAAAATAGATGAATCAACTGTTTCGTATGTTTGTCTCGTTGGTCTTCGTTGGAGAATAGGTGTGATTGTTTTGAAATGCCGTCGAATAATAGCTGAATATAAAAGAGAAGAAGTTCTGGAGAAAGATCATTGGAGATATATCCTTCTTTTTTTCCTTCTTCTAATAGTTCCATTAAATGAGGAATGGATTTTTCAGCAGCAAAGGTTTGGATGAGTTCCCGAACTGGCCCGGTTGTCATAAAAATCGATTGAATAAAAGAGGGACTTAGCTTTTTCGTTTCTTCAACTTTTGCTTCGACCATTTTCCCGATTTTTTCTTGAAAAGACAGATCGCTATTTTTTATCTTAAGAAATTGTTGTAATCTCGTTTCAAAATAATTGGATAACACATCAAGGAGTAAGTCTTCTTTACTGCCAAAATAGTTATAAATCGTCACTGGGGAGACGTTCGCTCGTTGGGCGATATCTTGAATGCTTACCTTTTGGACACCGAAATGGGAAAACAAATCGAAGGCCGCCTCACGTATTTGCTGCATTTTTAATTGTTTTCTCCGCTCAAATCCGTTCATAGTTTCACCTCTTAGAACCATCATAAAGAATTTTATTCCGAGATTCAACGAGAGACGACATCTCCTGTTACGTTTCTTCAACACATTTCCTCTCGTAGTTGTGATACAATGACGAAGGTTTCAAAATATGTCGGATTTACTCGAAACGTTTTAAAAGGAAATAACTGTTTCATGGGGAAATAAATAAGGGAAAGACTTCTTGTGAGGTGAAATCAATGTCATGGAAAGCAGCATTTGAACGGTGGGATTCTTTTCCTCAGTTGGATAGCAACTTACGTCAGCAGCTAGATGAATTAAAAAAGGATGAAAAGTTACTTGAAGATGCGTTTTATAAGGAACTGGAATTCGGTACAGGGGGCATGCGTGGAGAAATCGGCGTAGGGACGAACCGGATGAACGTGTATACCATTCGAAAAGCCTCGCTCGGCCTGGCCAAATACATAGAAACGTTTGGGGAAGAAGCAAAAAAGCGTGGAGTTGTGATCGCTTATGATTCACGCCATCAATCGCCGGAATTTGCAATGGAAGCGGCGAAGACCCTAGCGACTCGAGGGATTCAAACATATGTGTTCGATGAACTACGTCCGACACCCGAATTATCGTTTGCCCTTCGTCATTTGCAAGCGTTTTCTGGCATCGTGATTACTGCAAGCCATAATCCGCCGGAGTATAACGGATTTAAAGTGTATGGAGAAGACGGGGCTCAGCTACCGCCAGAAGAAGCAGATAAGGTTATTGAAAAGGTAGCAGAGGTCGAAAACGAATTACTGATTAAGGTAGATGATGAAGCAACGTTAAAAGAAAAGGGGCTCATTCAAATCATCGGGGAAGACGTAGACACTGCGTATATTGAAAAGCTCGTATCGATTTCAGAACAACCGAACCTGGCGGTGACCTCCGATATTCGTGTGGTGTTCACCCCGCTTCACGGAACAGCAAACAAGCCAGTCCGTCGTGCTCTTGAAGCCCTTGGATATAAACATGTAGTCGTTGTTAAAGAACAGGAGCTACCAGATCCAAACTTTTCGACGGTAAAAGCGCCAAACCCAGAAGAACATGCGGCGTTTGAACTGGCCATTCGAGAAGGAAATCGTGTCGGTGCCGATGTCTTAATTGCAACTGACCCGGATGCGGACCGTCTTGGGGTCGCTGTAAAAAATCATGCCGGTGAATATGTAGTGTTAACAGGAAATCAAACGGGAGCCCTTTTAATGGACTACATTCTTTCACAAAAGAAAGAAAAAGGAACACTTCCAGCAAACGGAAAAGTGTTTAAAACGATTGTCACTTCTGAACTTGGACGAAAAGTAGCAGCTTACTATGGTATTCCGACCGAAGATGTGTTAACCGGTTTTAAATTTATCGGAGAAAAAATGAAACAATATGAAGAGTCTGGTGAGCATACGTTTTTATTCGGTTATGAAGAAAGCTATGGGTACTTAATTGGCGATTTCGCTCGCGACAAAGACGCGGTTCAAGCAGCCATCATGGCCGTAGAAGTGTGTGCTCATTATAAAAAGAAAGGAAAAACGTTATATGATGCGCTTCTTGATTTGTATGAAAAACACGGCTACTACCGCGAAGGCTTAAAATCACTCACGTTAAAAGGGAAAGAAGGAGCCGAAGCAATTCAGTCCATTTTAGCCCAATTCCGTAGAGAACCGTTAAAACAACTCGGGGGAGTAAGCGTCGTTGCTTATGAAGACTATTTAATCCGTGAAAAGTTAGACGTCCAAACGGGTCAAAAAGAACCGCTTCACTTACCAAAATCGAACGTATTGAAATATTTCCTTGAAGATGGTTCGTGGGTTTGCTTACGTCCGTCCGGCACCGAACCAAAAGTGAAATTCTACTTCGGTGTTGTCGGCGAAACACTCGAAGCAAGCGACCAAAAGCTAAAGCAGTACATGGATGAAATGATGGAGAAAATTGATCAAATGTTAAATGAGTTGGTGTAGTAAAGAATAGAAAGCGTCCTCCTTTCATAGGAGGGCGTTTTCATTGAAACAAGGGAGTTTTTGTGAGGTGATTGGATGGAATACAAATGGATTGATCCAAATAGAGATATGGACATGATGACAGGTGTTCTTTCTCTTTATGAAACGATATTTGTTGATTCTGCTGGTCTCTTAGAGCGTATGAAAACGAAATACAACCTGCTTGTACTAGCTGCGATTCATGAAGGAAAAGTGGTCGGCTTTAAAATGGGCTATGAATTGGAAAAGCATAAATTTTACAGCTGGCTTGGAGGAGTTGATCAAGAATACCGAAACAAAGGGATTGGCTCCACGCTAATGACGATGCAGCATCAAATTTTGAAAGAACGTGGATACAAAATTGTCCAAACGAAAACAAAAAATAAATGGAAACAAATGCTCATATTGAACCTAAAGCATGGGTTTGACATTATCGGAACGTATACGGACAATAAGGGAGAACCAAAGATTATTTTAGAGAAAAAATTAAAATAAAATCCACTTTAAATTGTTAGCGAATATGTCGTCGACCACTAGTAGCGTCAAAACCCCAGGGGATCGACGACATTTTATTATTAGTTAAAAATGAAAGTAATCCTGAGAAAAATGAAGGAAAACGAAGAAAATCTTTAACCCAAAACCCTTTCGGCTTTATTGAAAATGGAAAATAATCCAAGTATAATGGAATAAACATTTCCTAATATTTCAACACTTTTTGGGGTTTTTATCTTAACTATGAGGAATTGAAACACTACTACATAAACGATAAAATCAGCTTTGCGAGGTTTTTATCTTAACTATGAGGGTAAAACATAACTCTTTGTATAAATGATTCTGATAATGTTTAACGTTAAACCTTTTCTCCACACCAGCCCTGCCTGGTGTTTTTTTTATTCTCCTACTTTAGTCTGACAACGGGTCGTACCTTGAACGAATAGGGGAAGGGAGGGTAATTTTGTATAATAATTGTAAGACTGTAAGGAAAAGAGGGACGGTATGCAACCTAAACAAAATCACCTCCGTATTTTGAAAGAAATTGCAGAGCTGGTAAATGAAGAGACGGCCATTGAGTCATTGCTTTCCGGTGTGTTGAAGAAACTATTGCAGCTAACGGGTTTTTCGACCGGTTGGTTTTTCTTGATCGATGAAAAGGGACGACACCAATTAGCAGCGTATGAGAATTTACCACCTGCTCTTTCAGAAAACGGTTGTCAGTCGATGAAAAAAGGTGGTTGTTGGTGTGTTGACCGATTTCGGAATGGCCGTTTGAATAAAGCAACGAATATCATATCGTGTAAACGGATTGAAGATGTGCTCGAGGAAAAGCGCGAGGAAACGAACGGCATTTTGTATCATGCGACGGTGCCGCTTATTTCTGGAAAAGAGCGGTTCGGCTTACTCAATGTCGCCTCGCCCTATAAAAAAGAGTTTACGGACGACGAATTAGCTCTTTTAGAATCGGTCGCCTTTCAAATTGGCTCGGCGATTAAGCGCATTCGGTTAACGGAAAACGCAAAAGACGTCGCCCTCATGGAAGAGCGTAATCGTTTAGCGCGCGATTTACATGATTCCGTGAATCAACTGTTGTTTTCTTTGTCGCTAACGGCTCGAGGCGGGATGGAGCAAACCGATTCACCAGAATTAAAAGAAACATTTTCGACGATTCAACAGCTCGCGCAAGAAGCGTTAACGGAAATGCGCGCGCTTATTTGGCAGCTGCGTCCAAAAGGATTAGAGCACGGCTTAGTGCAAGCGATTCAAGCGTATGCGGATGTTCTTGGCTTATCGGTCCAAATGAACGTGAAAGGAGTCGTGAAACTACCGTCTAAAGTCGAGGAAGTGTTATGGCGTATTAGTCAAGAAGCGTTAAACAATTGTAAAAAGCATGCGGGAGTAAAAGACGTCACCATTCATTTGTATGCCGATCAAGACGAAGTATCGTTGACGATTGCCGATCAAGGCTGTGGTTTTTATTATTCACCTACATCGGACCTTCCATCGGTTGGCATTCAAAGTATGCGGGAACGTGCTGAATCGATAGGGGGTACCTTTCAATTACAAACCAAACCAGGTCAGGGGACGAAAGTAAACGTAACAATTAAATACTAGGAGGGGAACATAGATGGCCATTCGGGTATTGATTGCCGACGATCATCACGTGGTTCGACGAGGACTCGTCTTTTTTTTAAAAACACAAAAAGACATTGAGATTGTCGGGGAAGCGAAAAACGGGGAAGAAGCAGTGGAACTAGCGAAAAAGCTCCAGCCGGATATCGTGTTAATGGATTTAGTCATGCCGGTGATGGATGGAATCGAAGCCACACGAGAAATTAAAAAATCCGTCCCAAATGTAGAGATTTTAATGCTAACAAGTTTTTCAGACCAAGAGCATGTTATTCCAGCGATTGAAGCAGGAGCCGCTGGGTATCAGTTAAAAGACATTGAACCGGATGAACTGGTGGAAGCGATTCGTCGGACCGTTCGTGGGGAAAAAACGTTACATCCAAAAGCAACAACGCATTTGTTTCAACGGTTTACCCAAAAAGATACGAAAGACGATCCGTTTAGCGTGTTAACCAATCGGGAAAAAGAAGTTCTTCAAGAAATCGCGAAAGGGAAAAGCAATAAAGAAATCGCGGCCACACTTTTTATTACCGAAAAAACGGTCAAATCGCACGTATCACATATTTTAGCCAAATTAAACGTGGCTGATCGAACACAAGCGGCGTTATTTGCGGTCAAACATGGTCTAGTGAAGGATGAATAAATCCGACTTTTGACGGAAAGAGGGATTCAAAAAATCGACCGATTTGACGAGGCATTTTCCTTATTCATGCGGATGAGCTTATTGCATGGATTCGCGTACACTAATAGTACAGAAACATTGGAAGGAGTTATTCAACATGAAATTCGTCATTATAAACGGGAGTCCACGGAAAAATGGTCGAACTCGAAAAGCGGCAACTTATATAGCCAATCAATACAACATGACGCTTTTCGATTTAGCAAGCCATCCTCTGCCTCTTTTTAACGGAGAAGAGGAGCAAAAGCATCATCCTCTTGTTCATAAGCTTCGAACATTAATGGAAGAGGCAGATGGTGTTCTATTAGCCTCACCCGAATACCATAACGGCATGAGCGGTGCGTTAAAAAATGCGCTTGATTTTTTAAGCAGCGAGCAATTTGCACATAAACCGGTGGCCTTACTTGCTTGTGCTGGCGGTGGAAAAGGGGGCATCAACTGCTTAGCGAATATGCGCACCGTAGCTCGTGGTGTCTATGCTAATGTCATTCCTCGCCAACTCGTGTTAGATCCGGTCGATTTTGTAGGTGATACATTGACAGAAAGCGCTCAACAAAAAGTTCACGAATTAGTAGAGGAGCTTAAATTATACGCGGAAAAATCATAAGAATTACGTGCGGATTTTAAGAATAGTTTTTCAAGAAAGAGGTCTGTTGGTACGAAGTCAGTGGACTGACATATTAATTGGATGAATTAGCAAGTAAATCTCGGAAAACGGCAAGTAAATTCAATGGAATGGAAAGTAAAACTTAGAAAACGGAAAGTAAATTCAATGAAATGGAAAGTAAAGTCACCTAGTAAATGAATGAACCTGCAAGTAAAATGCCAAAATCAGTGAGCAATTTGCTGGAATTGGCGAGGAATGATTGCATTACGATAAAAAATCTTTATTGAAAAGAAACGTTAGTCATTTCCATCATGCACTTCCCATGTGGCCAATTAACCCCATTTTGTACCCCAGTTATCAACCGGCTCACATGTTTCAACGAAAGGGGAAAGACCATGAGAACATTAACTCGGGATAAACGGTTTCTTTTAATACTTTTCGCGAACGTTTTTTCATCCATTGGAACAGGAATTACGATGATTGCTGTGCCATGGTTGCTTGTACAAGTGGATGGTGGAAAAGTGTTCGGGCAAATGGCGTTAACGATGACCATTATTCATTTTTTTCTTTCCCCATGGATTGGCCTAATGGTGGATCGCTTCTCTAGAAAAAAAATATTGCTTACCGGAGAAGCACTAGGATTCCTCGTTGTCACGTTCTTTACCATTCAAGGGTTTATTTATGGGTACGAGACGATCCAACTATTGTTGATTTATGCGATAGGAACGCTTTATTACAATTTGTTTTATCCAACGATGTTTGCGTTTATCCAAGAGGTGTTTGATGAAGATGTTTACCATACGCTGAATGGAGCGATGGAAGTACAAGGTCAAGTTGCTTCGATGTTGGCAGGTGGAATTAGTAGTTTTTTACTGACAGTTGTTGATCTACAATGGATTTTACTTTTGGATGCGACTACATATTTACTCGCCTGTTTCCTTTTTTGGCTTATTCCTTATAAAAAAGGAGAGCGGGATGTTACCTCTCGATCCTTTTTCTCTAACATGCTGGAAGGGTTTCGTTATATGAAAAGACGACCGATGTTGTTTTTCCTTCTTCTCGGTTCGTTTATGCCGTTTATTGGTGTGATGATGACGAACTATTTGTTTCCAGTATACTTGTCGGAAGAATTACAAGTTAGTGGAACGGCGTATTCGTTGCAAACAACTGTCTACGGGATTGGGGCAATTGTTGCCGGGCTAGCGATTCCAATCCTTGTTCGAAAATGGACTTCGATGAAAACGATCATGACGACCGTCACCTTGTATACGATTGGAATTACAAGCGTTCTTTTGTTTAAGCAACTGGCAATTTTTTATGTACTCGTATTTTTCATGGCGTTTGGAAATGCAGGTTCACGGGTGGCACGGAACACATTAGTCATGGAAATCGTCCCTAATCAAATTATAGGACGGGTGACGGCGTTATTTAGAGTCATTGGTCTAGGGATTCGAATCGTTTTACTATCCACTTTTACGACGCTCGTTTCCCACCAACTCGTGACCGTCAGCTTCTATATTTTATCCGTTATTCTTATTATTGCTACATTGGTCGTTTTTCTTTCAGCCCAACAATTGGTAAATCAATCATCCTTAAATAAAAACACGGCTATGTAACAAGCCGTGTTTTTTGATGGAAAGTTTCTTTTGTGTGTGATGGTTGCCTGTTTATGTCATCCACATGAATGTTTCTTCCAATTGCTGATTCGATGCGGTTTCGTTGGCATGGTCAATATAACGTAACAATGCATATAATTTTCGTTCAATGACAGAATAATCATGTGAAAATTGGTAGGCACGCAAGAAATGTTCAATTTTTTTCGAAAGAATGTCGTCTTTCGTTCGAACCATTAAGATGAGCAAGTTATCCCACTCTGAACGGTGGGTGTAATATAAAGCGCGATCGTAATCAACTTTGTTCAATGGTCATTCCTCCTTCGAAAGGAGTTAAGGATAGTGTATGAGAAAATCGAGGTTTGTTTCACTGAAAAAGTTGGTCATCCCGTCATAACGGCATTACCAATAAATGAATAGGGGATGGAAGAATGAAACATATTTTGTTTTGGATTGGCTTTTTTTTCTTTTTTACTCCCCTTGTACATGCGAATATACAAACAGATGTACCATATTCATATTCACAGTTAGCAAATGATGTTCACCGATTTCAAAAACAATTTAATGAATCTGTTGTTGTGCAATCCATTGGAAAAAGTACGTTTGGACGAGACCTTTGGGCTTTTCGTTTAGGAAAAGGGAAGGATGTCATTTTAATCGTCGGTGCGCATCACGGACGCGAATGGCTATCCACAATGGTGATGATGAAAATGTTAGAAGAATATGCTCAAGCGTATCAACAGTCAACAGCCATAGGACCCTATCCATCGAGCCTACTAAATGAAGTATCCATTTGGTTTGTGCCGATGATCAATCCCGATGGTGTGTTGATTCAACAAAAAGGCCTTCATACCGTACCAAAGCGATGGAGAAACGCTGTCTGGATGATGAACGACTATTCGAACAACTTTCAACGATGGAAAGCAAATGGAATTGGTATTGACTTAAACCGGCAGTATGATGCAGGATGGAAGGAATTAGATACAGGTGTTCACTCTCCGTATTATCAATTTTATAAAGGGCAGCGACCGTTTGAAGCGCGGGAAGTAAAAGCACTCGTCCGATCGATTCAGCGTTGGAAACCGTTGATTGCCATCAGCTACCATACATCCGGTCGTGAAATTTTTTGGTTCTACAATAATGGAAGATTTACACAAAGGGATCATCAATTAGCTATTAAGGTCTTTCGTCTGACTCGGTACCCACTATCTACCCCCGAACCACATGCGATGGGGGCAGGGATGACCGATTGGTTTATTCAAACGTACCACAGGCCGGCGATGACCATTGAATTAAGTCCGTATGTCGGGGAAACAAATCCACCGTTAACCATCTTTCCGGAAGAATACGAACGCAATCGACTCGTTGGGATGATGTTAGTGGCGGAAGCGAGAAAATTATTCCTACCGAATAAAGAACAGAACAATGAACAAAAATAGAAATAATTGAATATTAATTGACAGGAACATATGTTCGATATTAAAATAAGGATAGAAAAAATTTCTATGGATGGAGAGGAGCTACCATCATGAGAACCTTTTTAGCCGTTGTAGCTGGTTTAGTAGCTGGCGGAGTAGCCATTTTTTTTCTCGAAACGATTAGCCATATTTTATATCCACCACCAGCGGACATAAACATCAACGATCCAGACGCACTTCGCGAATTCATTCAACAAGCACCTGTTGGAGCACTAGTACTAGTGGCTGTCGCCTGGGCAGTTGGATCGTTTGTAGGTGGGTTGGTCACTCAACTCATTGCTAAACGTCATCAACGCCGCTTACCACTCGTCACGGGCGGAATCTTGATGGCCATGGGATTGTTGAATCTTATATTGTTACCGCATCCGATCTGGTTTTGGGTCGTCGGTCTAGCGGTTTATTTACCAATGGCGTATGTAGGGGGAAAAAGTGCTTTGGTTTTTAAACGGGAGTCGTAGGGGAAAAGAATATAACTACAGAATTCAGTCGTTTACCACCCAATTATGGCAACTTATTTTTATGTTTAAGTTTTAAAAAACATTGTTCTTTATTAGAACGTACCTTTAAAATAGACAGGTACGTGAAAGACTCTCGACATGTGTAAAATTGATCCAAATGACAAAGAACTAATCATTACATACATACAGTTTTTCTGTAATTTCCGATTCGTGGTGAAAAAATCATAGAGGAGCTTCAATCTCGACCTAGATAAGAGCTTGGCATGTTGCCAGGCTTTTTTGCATGGTAAATGTAGAACAGAATAATGCTTTTCTGATGGCACAATATGTTGCACGTTATTATTGAACTTTCTATAAACCAAATAGACAAGATAACTAATATCTAAGTGATTATGCCTACTTTTGTAACCAAGCGTCGCCAATCGAAACCTAAAAGAATAGAATGGAAAATCGAATAAAGAGCTATTTGAATTTTGGATTCGTGATTATTTGATTAGATGATGTTTTAGGTCATTTGGAAAAAGCTTTTGACACGAATAGCATTTGGTAATAAGGATACAAAAGAAATCAGTTGTCCCCTTTCTTCATACATTTGGTAGAATGATAAAAAATAGAAAAATAAAGGAAGTGATTTTAATAAAAGCTTTCGTTTTCGATTGTGATGCAGGAAAACAAACAAGTGCAATTGAACCTAATTTTAAACGTGTATCTGAGCTTTTTCATTTTTTAAATAAAGGTGTTTCTTATGAGTTATAAATGGTTGGAATGGGCAAAAAGGATTCAAGCATTATCTCAAGCAGGCTTAGCTTTTTCAAAAGACGTGTTCGACATCGAACGATTTCAAGAATTACGAAAGATAAGTGAAGAAATGATGCAAGAGTACACGGGATTAGAAATGCAAAAAATTAAGGATTTATTCACTAATGAATCAGGTTATCCAACACCTAAAATAGATGTTCGCGGAGTTGTATTTAAGGATAACAAAATCTTAATGGTCAAAGAAAATATTGATAATCGATGGTCTTTACCAGGAGGTTTTTGCGACATAGGATTATCGCCAGCTGAAAATATAATTAAAGAAATAAAAGAAGAGTCTGGATACGATGTAGCTCCTAAAAAATTACTTGCTTTATTTGACATGAATAAACATCCTCACCCCCCTCAACCTTATCACTATTATAAATTGTTTATTCAATGTGAGATAATCGGTGGACAGGCAAGAAGCGGATTGGAAACAAAAGGGATCAGTTTTTATAGTGAAAATCAATTGCCACCACTTTCTTTGGGTAGAAATACAGAGTCTCAAATTAAAATGCTTTTTGAATTCCTAAGAAATCCTAATAAGGAAGCAATCTTCGATTAACATTGATTGGACACCTATCCAATGTTTTTTGAGAAATGTTAGGACGGACGTGGATTGGACCAAAAAATAAAACCATAATGTAACTCACTTACTATTCTCATTTCATCAATTCCTCTTTTTTGTCATACATTGTGGTAAGACAAAAAAGGGGGAGAGGTCATGAGAGAAGAAGATCGAAAAGCCCTGGAACGAGCGATTACGGAAATTACGGAAATCGCAAAAGGCTTTGGTCTAGATTTTTATCCGATGCGCTACGAAATTTGTCCAGCTGATATTATCTACACGTTCGGGGCTTACGGAATGCCAACGCGTTTTTCCCACTGGAGTTTTGGAAAGCAATTTTATAAGATGAAACTTCATTACGACTTAGGGTTAAGTAAAATTTACGAACTCGTGATTAACTCCGATCCGTGCTATGCCTTCTTATTAGATTCAAATTCGCTTATTCAAAATAAGCTCATTGTCGCCCACGTTTTAGCCCACTGTGATTTCTTTAAAAACAACGTTCGCTTCCAAAATACCAAGCGAGACATGGTCGAAAGTATGGCGGCTACCGCAGAACGCATTCGCAAGTATGAAATCCAATACGGTAAAAAAGAAGTCGAAAAGTTTATCGATGCGGTGTTAGCGATTGAGGAGCATATCGATCCATCGTTAATGCGTCCAAAACTTGCTTGGGATCTCACGGATGAAGAGTATGAAGACGAACCAACGCACCAATCTACCCCATATGATGATTTATGGACCCTGGATGAAAAAGAGAAAAAACAAAAACCTGAATCGAGAAAGAAGAAAAAGAAGATTCCGCCACAACCAGAAAAAGATGTTGTCTTGTTTATTGAACAATTTAGTCGTGAATTAAGCGACTGGCAGCGGGACATTATGACAATGATTCGTGAAGAAATGTTGTATTTCTGGCCACAACTCGAAACGAAGATCATGAACGAAGGCTGGGCTTCGTATTGGCACCAGCGCATCTTGCGTGAAATGGATTTAACAAGCGATGAAGCGATTGAGTTTGCGAAGTTAAATGCCGGAGTCGTGCAGCCGTCACGGACCAGCATCAATCCATACTACCTCGGATTAAAAATCTTCGAAGACATTGAAGAGCGCTATAACAACCCAACCGAAGAGATGAAAAAACGCGGCGTGCAGCCTAATTCGGGTCGGGAGAAAATTTTTGAAGTACGTGAAATCGAATCGGATATCTCGTTCTTACGGAACTACTTAACGAAAGAACTCGTTATGAGGGAAGATATGTACTTGTTTCAAAAACAAGGGAAAGACTACCGAATCATCGACAAGGAATGGGAAAACGTACGCGACCAACTCGTCAACATGCGCGTCAACGGAGGATTCCCGTACATTACCGTCAACGACGGCGACTACATGCGCAACGGCGAGCTGTACTTAAAACATTGGTACGAAGGCATCGAACTCGATCTCAAATATTTAGAAAAAGTGTTACCGTACATTTACCAGCTCTGGGGACGTAACGTCCACCTCGAAACGGTCGTCGAAAACCGAAACATTCTCTTTACGTACGACGGTCGCAGCGTACAGCGAAAATATTTATAAGTCAGGAAAGAAGAAAGCCGCTGAAAGGGTCAGCGGTTTTTTATTGGTCTAGAATATCGGAATTGGCACATAAGGAGTTAGCGTTGGCTCATATTACGACAAGAGGATTTCTAACGCCTCTTGTTTTAAAGATACATAGAAAGTAATTTCTATATTGGGTTTTTATGGTAAAATAAACGTGCTCGCAAAATTGGATTTGAAGGAGTCTTAAAAATGATGATAGATTATAAATTTCCTTTAATAATATTTGGGATTGTTTGGGTCATTTACAGAGCCATCCATATTATTTTAAAAATGAAATTTTCATTCAAAACAGAGCTAATAAAAGCTATGTTATCTTTCATTGTTGATTATTAGCAAGGTATTCACATGAAGCGAAAGGCGGCGACTCCAGCGGGAACAAGAAGCCGCAAGACCCATACTTGAGCGTAGCGAGGGAAACGGCTTGCACCTTGCCCACAGAAAGCGTCAGCCTGTAGCGAAATGTATAAATATCAACAGATCGTTTAACAGACATTCATGCCAATTGCTATTGGAACATCGATGAATGAAATAACAGTCAAAGTTATCTACAGTTATTTTAAGGTAGAGCCCAAATAAAAAGTCCTCAACACTTTTCAGGTGGGGCCTTACCTGCTTTTAGTTCTAGTGTTAAAAGTTCCTCTGGTTCAACCCCCTATTATTTTTTAACAACGTATTTTTGTATAAGTAAAAAACTTATTGCCTTATATAAGTAAATCATTATATATTAATATATGGATATACTGGAGGTGCTCGTATGCAACATTCCACATTAAAAATCGAAAAAGTCGCGACGATCCTAAAATTATTAGGTGATAAAACCCGCCTAACAATGGTGAAACTGTTAGAAAAAAATGATTTTTGTGTCTGTGAGTTTGTGGAGATTTTTGAAATTAGTCAGCCAGCTATTAGTCAACATATTCGCAAATTAAAAGATGCTGGTATTGTGAAAGAAACGAGAAGAGGACAGTGGGTTTTTTACTCACTAATTAAAGATCATGATATGTATCCATTGATTCAACACATTCTACAGCATCTTCCAGAACAAGACGATAAGTTAAAAGAGTTGGAAGAGAAGGGGTTACGTATTTCTTGCTGTGAGTAGCCAAACATCAGGGGGAGCCAAAAATGAAAAAGAAGTTAATCAGTGAGTTTTTAGGCACGTACTTCCTCGTTTTTGCAGGGACGGGGGCTGTTGTTATTAATGAATTAACGAACAGCTTAACACATGTGGGAATTGCGATTACGTTTGGGCTTGTGGTGATGGCGTTAATTTATACGTTTGGGCATATTTCGGGAGCTCATTTTAATCCTGCGGTGACCATAGGATTTTACATCAATGGAGATATCAGCATAAAGGACGGGATTTATTATATCATTAGTCAATTTCTTGCTGCTATCGCCGCCAGTGCCACTTTGTGCTGTTTGTTTGGAAACGTGGCGTCTCTTGGGGCCACCTTACCAAGAGAGACATGGTCTCAATCGTTTTTGTTAGAATTCATTCTTACCTTTTTCTTAATGCTTGTTATTTTTGGATCGGCGGTGCATGGGAAAGCGGTGAAGTCCTTTGCTGGAATTGCGATTGGGGCAACGGTCGGGTTAGAGGCGATGTTTGGTGGCCCGATTTCGGGTGCTTCGATGAATCCGGCTAGATCGCTCGGTCCAGCAGTGGTATCCGGTACATTGGAACATTTATGGGTTTATCTTGTCGCAACGACATTAGGAGCCGTCATTGCGGCAATCCTATATAAAACTTTACACGATTAAGAGAGGAGATTTCATTATGGCAAAAAAAACAATCTATTTCTTATGCACAGGTAACTCTTGCCGCAGTCAAATGGCCGAAGGATGGGCGAAAAAATATTTAGGTGACGAGTGGAATGTATATAGTGCAGGTATTGAAGCGCATGGCTTAAATCCGAACGCAGTAAAAGCGATGCAAGAAGTGGGAATCGATATTTCAAATCAAACATCCGATGTAATTGACCCTGAAATTCTAAATCATGCTGATTTAGTTGTTACTCTTTGTGGACATGCAGCAGACAACTGCCCAGTGACACCTCCTCATGTAAAAAGAGTACATTGGGGCTTCGATGACCCAGCAAAAGCAGAAGGAACAGAAGAAGAAAAATGGGCTGTCTTCCAACGTGTCCGCGATGAAATTGGTGAGCGAATTAAACGTTTTGCAGAAACTGGTGAATAATGAAAAAAGGAGGGCGAACTCCCCGTATTGGAGAGTTCGCCCTTTTCGGTTGTAAAAAAACAATTATCGTAGTTTGGAACATAGGAAAGCTTCTCTTAGTAAGTTCATTTAAGTTGCAGCTAGAGCGGTAAGCTGAAGCATCACTCCGAAGATTATTTGGTCGTACTCTAACAATTGAGCTAAGCCGGCATGTTGGTTTTATTTATGACTGTTGGATTATAGTGATCTGAAGGAAAGCTAGTTAGTATTTGGCTAAAAGTTTTTTGAAAAAGAGAAGAAGGTACTTCGCCTTCTACTCTTTTTGTGTGCTTATCCCCCCATTATATGAGCTAAATAAAAATAAAAACCCCAGACACCTAAAGAACTAAAACTACTTAATAGGACTGCAAGCGATAAAAATACGTTTGCATTGGATTCACTTTTATAACGATACATAAACGTAATTGATAGAATGATACCAGCAACGAAACAAATTGGCCATACTAGCTGTAAAGTACCAAAGGGAAATCCAGTATCTATTAGGTAACCTACTATAAAGACAAGATTGACCAATAATAATACAGGAAGAATTATTTTCTTCATTTCCACTTTCACCTTTTTCTTCGAAAATTAGGATAAAGAGAACTTTTTGTATAATTTTAACATAAGGCTATGTTATATGTCATTGTTGATTTTTAGCAAGTTATTCACACGGCGGAGACTCCAGCGGGAACAGCAAGAGTACGATAGGAAAACCAAAATTTCCGATTGCTTTAATGTAGCCATTTTTTATCTCTCCTTATCAGAATTTGGCACATCCAACTGTTTAACAATAGTTCTAAATTTCTAAAATAGATTAAGATAATTCAGAAAAAAATATTAAAATTGTTTGAAAAGCTGATAAAATATTGAATTGGAAAATATTTGTGGGAGTGTATACATTTGCGAACTAACATGTATTTTGTTCGGCATGCCCATTCTACATATACACCTGATGAAGTTGGAAGACCCTTATCCGAACGAGGGTTGGTTGACGCGGAAGTTACTGAATTACTAAAAAAAGAAGAAATTGATATTGTCATTTCAAGTCCGTATAAAAGAGCCATTCAGACAGTGGAGGGAATAGCTAAATTTTTAGGTAAAGAGGTTGTAATAGAGGATGGTTTTAAAGAACGAACATTGGCTGAGAAACCTGTTGAAGACTTTAACCAAGCTATTACGAAAGTATGGGAGGATGTACATTTTTCTTGGGAAGGAGGAGAATCTAATATCCTCGCTCAAGAAAGAGGGGTAAAAACGACCTTTCGGATATTGGAAAAGTATGAAGGGAAAAACATTGTCATAGGTACTCATGGCAATATCATGGTTTTAATCATGAATCATTTCGATCACCAATATGATTTTCATTTTTGGAAAAAACTTGATATGCCAGACATCTATAAATTAACTTTTGAGCAAAAGAAGCTGATAGATGTTCAAAGAATATGGGGGGAAAAATAGGGTAATTAGTACATTAAAGTATAATCAAATGAAAAGAAAAATTTTGTTGATTTAATAAAAAATGGATGGAATAAGATGATATGGATTAAAATTTATATAAAAAGGGGAAGATGCGATGTCAAGTAATGAGAAAGCGGTATCGACAGAATATTTAAAAGTAATAAAGTCACGGTTTATAAGTATGAAAGATACGGCAGAAAAGACATTCGAACAACTTGATGATCAAGATTTGTTTTGGTATCCAAATGAAAACTCCAACAGCATTACAGTTATTGTTAAGCATATGAGCGGGAATATGATATCTCGGTGGACGGACTTTTTACATTCAGATGGTGAAAAGCCATATAGAGATCGGGATGGCGAATTTGAACATACGATTTCGAGTCGAAAAGAGCTATACGAAGTTTGGAATAAAGGTTGGGATGTATTCTTTAAGGCAATTGATTCGCTTACAGAAGAACATCTCCTTCATGTCATTTACATTCGAAAAGAACCTCATACGGTAATTGAAGCCATTGAAAGGCAAATGTATCATTATTCCTACCATATTGGGCAAATCGTTTATATCGCCAAACTGCTAAAATCTGATCAATGGAGATGTTTAACCATTCCTCGAAACAAAAAGTCCACCTCTTAAATCTTATACCAATTTATTGCATTTTTATAGAAAACCTTCTTAGCCCCTTCGTCCCCAAGAACATCATATATAAGTTCCATATCTGATGTTTGAAATGGTCTTTTCGCCCTTGTTGAAGGTAAATCTGTCCCAAACATAAGGGCATCAGGATTAACAGAGAATATTTTACGATGGGCTTCTTCTACGTTCAACTCCACTCGACCAAAACCCGTGGCTTTTACTCTGACCCCTTTTTCAACTAGAGCTAACAAAGTGTAAAATCCTTCTTTCGTTAACCCAAGATGATCAATGGAAACAGCCGGAAGGTTTTCAACTATCTTTGTGAAATGTACTAATGATGCAGAATCAATGTATAACTCGGAATGCCAGCCGACCAGTTCATACACTCTTCTGGCCATGTAGTCTAAACGGGAAAGATCTTTTAATACGCCACGTTTGACATTAAAACGGATCGCTCTTACACCGAGTTGATGAAGTCTCATTATTTCTTCATCCGATGTATCGTCAGGCAGTTGGGTGACACCGACAAAATGTTCCCCGAGTGTTTGAAGTGCATTGATTAAATAAGATTGATCAAATCCTTGAAACGAACCGGATACGATAGCCCCACCAATTACATTAAAATCTTTCACTCGATCTAAATAGTCTTCACAGGTAAAATCATCAGGCATAAAACCTTGATTCACTATTAACGGAAACCTCGAATCAATAATGTGGAAATGAGCATCAAAAATCTGAATGGTTCTCTCCCCCTTAAACCTTCTTGCTATAATTTTACAGAATCAGTTGGACAAGAAAAATAAGTGAATCGTTATAACAAACAATAACTACATCTTATTAATGAAAAAGTACCGCTATAGATAAAATTTCCCTTGTATTTTTCTGTATATCGTATTTAATTTCCCCTACTAATGAGGTAATATCTAAATACTGACATTTTCTCAACTGTATAGGTAAAAGCTTCATACAAAAGGAAGGGAACAACATTGAAACACATTCCAACGCTAATTCAAATTGATCAGATTACTAGAGAAGAAATGCCACATTATTACGATGTGGCCATTGTGATGAACAAACTAAAAGAAGCCCTTTTTACACATACAGGGGAACAGTTTTCCTTATTTTCTTATAGTGAAAATATGGATGAATTATTAGAAATGATTCAGGAAACGATATTGAATGATGCAAATGAAGCCACGTTGATCGGTTATATTTTTGATAGTTTGGAAAAAGGTAGAATAAAGTACAGTACGCTCCATGGCGATAAAAAGTTTATTGAAGAACCATTGCTAAATAATGCACTTTACTATTTTCCTAGGTTTGGAGTTGCCGTCGCGAAACTCCCTATTTACCAAAGCCATGAAGATTATGAAGAGACGTTCCTTTTTGCAAAAGAGGGGAAAGCCATTATTTCTTTTCTTGACTATTTGTATGAAAAGCAACGAGAAAGTATGAAAGGGTATATTAATGTTATCGTTGCTACGGATGATGGTATTCAACGTAGTAAAGAAGAATTTACGTATCAAATCAAACGGGAGGATGTTTTACTAGAGGAACCTATTAAAAAAGAAATTTTCCGTTCTATTGATGAATTTTTCCTTAATGAAGGAGAATTTTTCAAAAAGTATAATTTACCTTATAAACGGGGGATTCTTTTATACGGGGCACCAGGAAACGGAAAAACTACCCTTGTAAAATCAATTGCAGGTAGTACCCCTGCACCGGTTGTGTATTGGCAAATTACGGAATTCACATACAGTTATACTATTAAAGAAGTGTTTTCGACTGTATCAAAATTAGCGCCTGTCATTCTCGTGATTGAAGACATTGACTCCATGCCAGAAGAATCCCGTTCGGTTTTCTTAAATACGTTGGATGGTGCTTCGACGAAAGAAGGAATTTTCTTAATCGGTACAACGAATTATCCTGAAAAAATTGACCCGGCTTTAATCAATCGAGCAGGGCGATTTGACCGAGCCTACGAAATCAAACTGCCGAATCAAGAAACGCGTAGCCTTTATTTACGCAAAAAGAAAATTACAGAGTTTATTTCTGAAGCCGAGTTTAATTATTTAATCAAGCAAACAGAGGGGCTCTCGATTGCTCAATTAAACGAATTATATACGATGGTAGCCTTACAATGGCATTACGATAAGCAGGTTGATTTGCACTCTATTATTAAAGATCTGCAAACAAACAATAGACGGACGTGGAGACAAGAGTGGCTTGAAAATCCGGTTCATTCTTCCATTGGATTTGGTGACTAAAAATGGTCAAACATCCCCTAGAGGTTCATTGCTAGGGGATGTTACAAAAATATTAGGATCTTCTTTTTTGGTAGGCGATTAAAACAATTTCCTCTCCCGTTTCTTGTCTAAATTTTTCTTCTACATTTTTTAATTCGTTTACCGTTTTCTCATTTAATTTCGCCACAGGAAATCTATCTTTTTCCACAACCATCCCTCTTTTCGTTTTTCATCTATCTTGTCCGGTTTAGATGTGGACTATTCACATTTTGGAGGTCAAAAATGAGCCATTTAGAAAAATTACTCACTATTCAAGTTCAGCCAATGAAAAAAGACATGATTCCAACATCAGAAGATGAGGGGATTTTTGATTTTCGGACGGACTATTCCTTTACAAGTGCCATCGAATTTTAATTCCACATGGAACGTTTCGTCAAAAATGTAATTGAAAAGATTGTCCAGTTTTTAATAACAACATACGGAGTGACCATTTTGAGTGACATGAAAAAAGTAAAATCAGCAAATGAACCGAGATTTTCAACTGTAGATTCTTTTTTAAGGTACATTCCGAACAACATTAACATTGAGAGATGGAACGAAGACGGATCTCCGGAGGAATGAAAAATCACAATGGGGGGAAAAATATGAAAAAAATTATGGTCGTTGGGGTATCGCCAGGCGTAGGGAAGACGACGTTTGCCAGGCGTTTAGGGGAAGCGCTCAACATACCGGTCTATCATTTAGACAAATACTACTGGAAGCCGGGATGGGTTGAGTCTCCATTAGAAGAATTTCGAGCAGCTCAACTAGAAATCGTCAAACAAGAAAAGTGGATCATTGAAGGAAATTATACCAATACATATGATGTCCGGGTTCCTCATGCAGATACGATTATTTATTTAGAGCTTTCATTAATGCGATGCCTGTTTCGAGTTTTCAAACGAACGTATTCTAATCTTGGAAAAAACCGCAATGACGTAGGAGAAGGATGCCCTGAACGATTTGAATGGGAATTTTTTCACTATATCCTAACCACTCATCGTCGGCGCAAAAAAGCGATGCCGGAACGTCTAAGGGAAATGCAGCTTACTGGAACACAGAAAACAATTGTGGTGTTGAAAAGTAAAAAGGCCATAGAGACATATCTAAAGAAGATAAAAGAAAGTCGAATTCCCAATTAAGAACATATGCCGAAATCGTTTCCGCATAGAGTGTACAACTATTCAGTGTGAAAAATTGTAGAATTCGAAGGAATGAATATATGAAAAAATAGTCCTTATTACTTATAAAATCGACAATTCTTAATATTGACGATTATTTTTCTGAATATTAAAATTTTATTAACAAATTATGTGAGCTATGCTTGTTTTTATTATGAAAGGACATCCCCGTTTTCTCATATAGAGAGGCGGGGTTTTTTCGTCATTAGGGAGGTTTTTATGAAAAAATCATTGAAATTAAGGAGTGTGTGGCTATTGATTTTTGGGCTGTTAAGGATAGGCCTTAATCAAGACAAACAAGTCGTTAATATTGCTAGTACAGAAGAAAATGATGTGAATTTTACATCCGATGTCATTTATCAAATTGTGGTGGACCGTTTTTACGATGGGAATACAAGTAATAATCCAACTGAAAGCTTATATAGCAAAAATTGTACTAATTTACGAAAATATTGTGGTGGAGATTGGCAAGGGATTATTGACAAACTTAAGGACGGATATTTAACGGACATGGGAATCACTGCAATCTGGATTTCCCAGCCGGTTGAAAATGTTTACTCTATCATGAATGATGCTGCAGGTACCACCTCTTATCATGGCTATTGGGCACGTGATTTTAAAAAGACGAATCCATTCTTTGGGGATGTAGCGAAGTTCCGTGAATTAATTTCAACAGCTCATGCCCATGGTATAAAAGTAATCATTGATTTTGCACCCAATCATACATCGCCTGCTTCCGAGGATGACCCTTCGTATATGGAAAATGGTCGTTTATATGATAACGGTGTACTGATAGGAGGCTATACACACGATACTTCAGGATATTTCCATCATAATGGAGGCACTGACTTTTCGACAGGGGAGGATAGTATTTATCGAAACTTATTTGACTTAGCCGATTTTAATCATCAACAACCAGTTATTGATCAATATTTTAAAGATGCAATCAAAATGTGGCTTGATTTAGGAATCGACGGCATTCGGATGGACGCGGTGAAACATATGCCATTTGGATGGCAAAAGTCATTCATGGATAAAATTTATGATCATCGAGCAGTCTTTACATTTGGAGAATGGTTTTTATCAGAAAATGAAGTTGATCCAGCAAATCATATGTTTGCCAATGAATCTGGAATGAGTTTATTAGACTTTCGTTTTGGACAAAAATTACGTCAAGTGTTACGAGACAATACAGATAGTTGGTATGGATTTGATCAAATAATTCAAGATACTGCGAATGCATATGATGAAGTGATTGATCAAGTCACCTTTATCGATAACCACGACATGGACCGTTTTATGATCGAAGGCGGTGATTCGCGGACCGTCGATATGGCATTGGCCGTCCTTTTAACATCCCGAGGGATCCCAACGATTTATTACGGAACGGAACAATATCTAACGGGAAACGGTGACCCGAATAACCGAAAAATGATGACGTCATTTCATAAAAACACGAGAGCATACCAAATTATTCAGCGGCTAGCTCAATTACGAACGTCCAATCCAGCTTTAGCATATGGAGATACACAACAAAGATGGATGAATCATGATGTCTATATTTATGAACGTCAATTTGGTAACGACGTAGTCCTCGTAGCCATTAATCGTAGTTCCACTGAATCCTATCATATTACCGGATTATTTACGGATTTACCATCTGGAACGTATAGGGATGAGTTAGCCGGATTATTAAACGGAAACGCCATAACGGTAAACAGTGATAAATCCGTATCACCTTTTACGTTAAGTGCCGGAGAAGTCGGAGTATGGTCTTATTCTAAAAAGGAGACTTTACCTCATATTGGTCATGTGGGCCCGATGATGGGACAGGTCGGACATACCGTAACCATTGATGGTGAAGGGTTTGGTGTATCACCAGGTGAAGTGTTATTCGGTTCCGCTTCGGCTACAATTGTTTCATGGACAGATCATCAAATTATTGCAAAGGTTCCAATAGTTACACCTGGTATTTACGATATAACAGTAAAAAATGCAAGCGGTACATCAAGTAATTCGTACGACAAATTTGAAGTATTAACGAACGATCAAGTGTCTGTTCGATTTGTTGTTCACAATGCGTATACCAATTGGGGAGAGAATGTGTATTTAGTCGGAAATGTACATGAACTAGGAAATTGGGACCCAAATAAAGCCATTGGTCCGTTATTTAACCAAGTGATTTATTCGTATCCTTCCTGGTATATCGATGTTAGCGTTCCAGAAGGAACTCCGCTTGAATTTAAATTTATTAAAAAGGATGCAAGCGGAAACGTCATTTGGGAAAGTGGTTCGAACCATACGTATACGACACCAGTTGGTACAACTGGAGAAGTTAGCGTGCAATGGAGATAAAAAAGGTGGGAAAACGCTTTTTGGTGTTTTCCTTTTTTATTGTTCCGGAGAAATGATAACGTAAAGATTTTGATTTTATCAAAAAAGGCAAGGATTTCTGGATTAAATATGAAAGTTTTTCTATTAAAAATGATTACTTGCCAAATGAGAACTTGCTGGAATGAATAAATTACTTGCCAGTATTAGAATTTTACTTGCCCAGAGAGTATATTAGTTGAAATAGGTATTTATTTGCGGCTAGGTATTTTACTTGGCAAGCAGGATGAGTTCTAAACCATCGACAATATTTGTCGAGCTATTACAGCAAGTTCTAATAGATCAATCGTGCGGCAATAATCATCGAGGATGTCGCCGTCTAGTGGTTTTCCTTTTTTAAAAAACCGGAGAACGGACAAATCTTGAAACCAATCATTCGAATCTGGTTGTTCATGGTCGACGTTTTTCCATGCTGCTTGTAAGGTTGGACTATGAATGGGGAGAGCCTCTTTTTTTAATCGACAGTGGTCGATTCGTTTTTGATAACGGTCTTTTACAATGGTCATTTTTATGGGATGAAATATATCGTTCCAATAATCAGCACGGGAACCGGTGTGTGGATGGGAGGCAGCCCAGTTCAGTACTTTTTGCCGAAGACTTGGCTTGTGAAATAGAAGATGATATAAGGATTTTCCAAATTCAATTCGACGGGATAAGGAAGCGAAGTGCTGTACGGTGGCCCCAGCAAGATGAGGGCGCACGTTTTGATTGGTTTCTACAAATGGAAGGAGAATATGATTAAAAGGAAGTACATCGTATAGCTGAAATCCCCATGTATTCAATACCGAATTCTTGTATGTTTTGTGTTGAATGACTCTTGACTCGATGTAGTTCTGTTCATTAATGATGGTTGCAATGGCCAAAGTCTCTTGGTCCCTTTCTTCCCAAAAAAAGGACCACATGGCTTCCATGAACCGTGATACCCCAAAATACGGAAGTAAATCAAATAAGTTTTGGTTGTATTTTACGCTACATTCATAAAGCATTAACTGGGGAAAGGCATCCTGAAAAATCAGCCAGTTTCCTCGTTCAAGAAAAGCAAAAATGGATTCTTTTTCATCGTTGTCTAATAAGCTTTTTAGTAAGCCACCTTTTAAATCCGTCATGTTCCAACCGCCATTTCGAGAGACCATATGTGCAAGGAATGCCCAATGAATTTCAGGGAAACGTAAGTAAAATGACAAGTAGGCTGCTGTACGTGTGACGTTATTGACATTGTTTCGTGCTGTTTCTTCTTTGATGGTCTGGACAATCTGTTCTTCCCATGATTGAAGTGGGCGAAGGGGAGTTGGATGTTGAAGCCGCCTTTTTAATTCGGTTTTCCATTTCTTCAAAGTATCACCCCTTTATTTGTTACAAATAAGTTTAATAGTTTTAGAAAGGTGGCGTAATATATCGTATTAATTCGATCGTTCATACATGAAAAATTCTGAAGAAGGATGCAATGTTTGTTGATAATGACCTAGGTTTATAAGCGGAATGATCGTTTGGACCATTAGTTTATTTACCTTATTTTTAATTTTTGTATATGTATTTCTCCAAGGAAATCTCCAAAAACAAGTTTGCTCCTGTTAGGACGTGGCCGCTAAAAAAGAAGGTATAAATTTTTTTCAAGAAAACCACCTCAATAAATGAATGATATTTTTACCATATCATTACATATAGTCATGGCAAATACGGAAATGTACCAATTTGGTTATTTATTTCCAATCATCCATTTTGTAATATGATAGAAAAAAATAAAAAGTGGGGGACTCATAATGAAAATTGAATTTCTTGGTACAGGTGGAGCGACAACGATTCCACGGCCGTTATGTCAATGTCGAGTGTGCAAGGAAGCAAGGGAAAAAGGGGTTCCATATAGTCGAATGGGACCGAGTTTGTTTGTACATGGACCGAATATGTTGTTTGACACACCGGAAGAAATCGTTTATCAAATAGAGCGATCGAGCATTTCAACGATTGAGGGAGTGATTTATTCCCACTGGCATCCGGATCATGTAATGGGACGGCGGGTACTGGAATCGCTAAACGCGGATTGGTGTGGGTGGCCGCCGAAGCCGTCACAAACAGATGTGTACGTTCCTGAAAAAGTCGCTGCCGATTTTCGAACGTGGCTGGGCACATGGGATCATCTGCAATATTTCAAGCAGCAACGCTTTATTCAATTATATGAACTGAAAGATGGCGAAAAGATCTATAAAAACGGAGTTCATATTCGTCCGTTTCGTTTAGCAGAAGATTATGTGTATGCCTTTGAATTGACGGAGGGAGACAAACGAGTGCTCATTGCGATGGACGAGCTAAACGGATGGATGCCGCCAAACGAGTTGCAAGAAGTGGATGTAGCTGTTTTACCAATCGGTCTTTTTGACGTGCATCCGCTGACAAATGAGCGATTGATTCCAGAAGACCATCCCGTTTTAAATATGGAATGTACGTTTGAAGAAACAGTAGCAATCATTGAACAACTTCGTCCAAAGAAAGTGGTATTAACGCATCATGAAGAAATGAACGGACTTAGCCACGATGAATTACAGACAGTAGTAGCCAAACGGTTACAAAAAGCTGATTTAGTCGTCGAAATCGCCTACGACACGATGATGGTCGAAATGTAATTTAGTTAAAGGCTGACTCCACAAAAAAAGTGAAGCCAGCCTTTCTTTATTAGTTCACTACTGTATGGATATCTTCTTTTACTGTTGTAGCCGCCATTTGCTTTCTGAACATCGTCGCAAAAAGCGGACCGGAGATGTTATGCCAGACGCTAAAAATCGCACTTGGAACGGCGGCCAGTGGTGCGAAATGAGCAGCAGCTAAGGCAGCACCTAAACCAGAATTTTGCATGCCGACTTCAATGGAAATGGCTGCTTGTTTTGGGAGGCTTAATTTCAACCATTTGGCGAGCAACCAGCCAATGAGTAAGCCGAGCACGTTATGTAACATGACAATCGTAAAAATTAGGACACCGCTAGAAGCTAGTGCCTCCTTATTTACCGCGATAATCGCCCCAATAATCGCGACGATTGATATAACTGAAATCATCGGTAACACATCGATGCTTGCTTCGACATGTTTCGGAAATAATGAACGGACAATCAGTCCTAGTGCAATTGGTAAAATGACCATTTTCATAATCGACCACACGAGGGAAGTGGCTGAAATCGTTAACCATTCTTCCGCAAACAGCCATATGAGAAACGGTGTAACGAATGGGGCCAAAAGAGTAGAAACCGACGTAATAGTCACGGATAAAGCCGTATCTCCTTTAGCTAAATACGTTATAACATTGGAAGCCGTACCCCCAGGACAACATCCAACTAAAATTACTCCTAGTGCCACTTCAGGTGACACTGGAAATATGGTGACTAAGCCAACTGCCAATAATGGCATAATCAAAAATTGGGCCCCAACCCCAATGAACACTTCTTTCGGACGGGTAAATACCTCTTTAAAATCATCCCATTTTAACGTCAGTCCCATGCCAAACATGATGACCCCAAGCATCGGGACAATGTACGGGGCAATCCAAGTGAACCCTTTTGGAAACAGAAAGGCGATGACGGAAAATAAAAGGACCCAAAAGGCAAATGTTTGTCCAATCCATTGACTCCATTTTTTCACCATATGCGTTAACCTCCTTCTGAAACTTATGGATATAATATACAAAAATATTAAAATATTCAATATATTCCGTGTAAATAAAATCCTTCTTAAAAAAAACTGCTTTTTTGTAACAGAATAAGCAGTCTTTTTTTTTACTATCTTTTAGTGATTTTTCGTACGACAAAAAAGTAGAGATGCATATGTATTCTTAAAATCTAGTAAAATTTTACAATTCATATGTCTACTACTTTTCTGAAAAATAGCTACTTCATCCTTAAAATAAAGGGGGTTTTAGGCATTATAGAGCCCCCTGGAAAGCTAAATTTGATGATGAATTTATAGATGGCTTAATAAACGTTATAGTTGGATTTGAAATCTCAATAAATAAGATTGAAGGGAAATATGAAGAAACGATGACGAAACGATGAAATAAAATGAACGAACGAGAAAATCATTGCAAATTCGAAGTAAAGCAATTAACGTTGAAAGTAAGAAGGTTGTTGTGGGGGGACAAATGTGAAAATTTTAGTCATTGAAGACAATCCTAGCGTTTGTTCGATGCTGGAAATGTTTTTTCTAAAAGAAGGCTATCAAGGGACGTTTGTCCATAACGGGAAAGAAGGTTATGAAACATTTCTAAACGGTTCCTTTGATTTATTAATCATTGATTGGATGCTTCCGGAGATGGATGGTGTAACAATCTGTCGGAAAGTTCGTGAACAGAGCGACGTACCGATTATCATGCTAACAGCGAAAGACAGTGATGCCGACCAAGTGTTAGGTTTAGAGATGGGAGCCGATGATTATGTCACTAAACCGTTTAGTCCGCTAACATTAATGGCGCGCATTAAAGCTGTTTCGCGACGGACGAATCGTGGTAATGAACAGCAATCGGAACAACATTACATAGAAACGAAGCATTTTAAAGCATCAAAAGAAACTCGAGAAGTCTTTTTAAATAATGAACCGTTAAAGCAGCTAACACCAAAAGAATTTGATCTATTGTACTTTTTCTTACAACACCCACGTCAAGTATTTTCACGGGAGCAAATTTTAGAGCGCGTGTGGGGCTATCAATTTTACGGGGACGAGCGAACCGTGGATGTCCATGTGAAACGTTTGCGTAAAAAAATTGCTCGAGGGAATCAACCTTTTATTCATACGGTATGGGGTGTAGGGTATAAATTTGACGAAACGGTGGAACTCGATGAAAATTAAGTATTTATATCAGCTATTAGCCTCGCACATCGTCATTTTATTTATTGGACTCGTTATTGTGAGTGGTCTATTTATTAACTATATTGAAAAATATGTGTATGAACGAAAAGTGGTGGAGCTAATCACCTATGGGGAGTCCATTTTACAAGATATTTCTGAAAGACGGTTTGCGGAAAAATCGCTGATGCTTGCTCATTACAAAGAATTGTTAAGTGCGCAACGTATTCATTTTGTTCTGTTTAATCGTCAAGGCGAAGTCGTTTCATCGAGAAGCGAATTGCCCGATGAAGTGAAATTACAGCCGGATGAATGGCAAAAGTTACAACGAGGGGAAACCATCATTGTAACCCGTGATTTAACTCGTTTTGATCAAGTCGTTTCCCTCGTTGTGTTACCGTATATGATTAACGGTCAATTAGCCGGTGGCGTTTTATTAACATCACCGATTAGCGGTGCAGAGCAAATGATTTCTCAAATCAATAAAAAGTTGTTTTTCATCATTGTCATTTCCCTTGCCGTGACGTTTATTTTAAGTTGGCTTCTTTCCAAATGGCATGTTTTTCGTATCGCTCGAATCAAAAAGGCGACGGAAAAAGTGGCACAAGGAGACTACTCGGTTCAGCTAAAGTTGAATTCAACTGATGAATTAGGCGAATTAGCGACCGCTTTTAATGAAATGGTCAAACAGCTAGAGGCATCACAACAGGAAATTGAACGGCTCGAAAAAAGACGGCGTCAATTTATGGCTGATGTTTCGCACGAATTAAAAACGCCGTTAACGACCATTCGCGGCCTTATTGAGGGACTCCAATCGGGAATGATTCCACCTGAAGAGCAAGAACGTTGTATTCAACTGATGAACAAAGAAACAAGTCGCCTCATCCGACTGGTTAATGAAAACTTAGATTATGAAAAAATTCGTTCAAATCAAATTCAATTATTTAAAACAGAGATTCCACTCATCGATGTTTTTGAAATTATTAAAGAACAACTGGTTTTATTTGCCGAGGAAAAAGGAAATACGATCACTATTGAAGTTCAACCAGATGTGCATGTGTTTGCGGACTACGATCGTATTGTGCAAATTATTATGAATATCACAAAAAACAGCATTCAGTTTACCGAGAACGGGCACATCATTTTACGTGGGATAAAACAAAATCATCATACGATTATCGAAATCGAGGATACGGGTATCGGCATGGATCCGCAAGAGGTGGAGCAAATTTGGGAGCGATTTTACAAAGCGGATTTATCGCGGACCAATCATCAATTCGGAGAGTTTGGATTAGGTCTGTCGATTGTCAAGCAGCTCGTGAAACTACATGAGGGAGAAATTGAAGTAGAAAGCGAAAAAGGGAAAGGGACATTATTTCGTATCCGTTTTCCGAGAAAGCCATAGGTTTCAGCCTATGGTTTTCTTTATGTCTAGTTTTGTCAAAATTTGTCTTATTTTGTAGAATTATTCATTGACATTATTCTGAAATTTATAAATAATTAGACGTGTAAAGACAATTGTAAATAAGGGGTGTACAATAGTGGAGTTTATTCAAAACTTAATCGGTCAAGCAAACTCACTTTTATGGGGGTATATCCTCATCGGCTTACTTTTAGGACTTGGATTCTATTTCACTGTTAAATCTGGTTTCGTCCAAATTCGCCATTTAGTTGAAATGTTTCGTGTTATAAGTGAGAAAAAATCACCACGTGAAAAAGGGGGCATTTCATCTTTACAAGCGTTCTTTATCGGTGCCGCTACACGTATCGGTACAGGTAACCTTGCAGGGGTAGCGATGGCGATTGCCTTAGGTGGACCTGGGGCGGTTTTCTGGATGTGGATTGTTGCAGTCTTAGGTGGAGCCAGTGCGTTTGTTGAAAGTACGCTTGCGCAAATATTTAAAGTGAAAGATAAAGACGGGTTCAAAGGTGGACCTGGTTATTACATGGAAAAGCAATTAGGAAAGCGCTGGTTAAGTACCATTTTTGCGGTAACCATTATTTTATCTTTCGGGACAACGTTTAACGCGGTACAAAGTAATACCATTGCAAGTGCATTAAATAACTCTTTTGGCCTTAATGAATTAGTTGTAGGTATTGTGTTAACCGTGTTAACTGGTGTAATTATCTTTGGTGGAGTGAAGCGTATCGCGCATTTCTCATCCATTATCGTACCAATTATGGCGACTTTCTATATCGCATTAGCATTAATCGTTACTGTGATGAACATTACTGAGCTTCCAGCGGTCATTGCTTTAATCGTGAAGAGTGCCTTTGGTTTAGAGCAAGTCATTGGCGGTGGATTTGGTGCAGCGATCATGATGGGAGTCAAACGTGGCTTATTTTCTAACGAAGCTGGGATGGGTTCTGCGCCAGTAGCTGCTGCAACGGCAAACGTTTCTCACCCAGTCAAACAAGGATTTATCCAAGCGTTAGGGGTATTTTTTGATACGTTGCTTGTATGTTCTGCAACGGCATTCATTATTTTACTATCCGGTGCTTATAAAGATGGAATTCAAGGTATTGAATTAACACAAGCATCCATGGCCGAGCATTTCGGTTCATGGGCTAGCTTATTCCTAGCGTTAGCGATCTTAATGTTTGCCTTTAGCTCTATTATCGGTAGCTACTACTACGGTGAAGCAAACATAGAGTTCATTCATTCTTCTAAGACGGCACTATTCATCTATCGGGTGATTGCCTTAGGTATGATTATTTTCGGATCTGTCGCAAGCTTACAAATCGTTTGGGACTTAGCTGACTTAGCGATGGCGTTAATGGCCTTAACGAACTTAGTTGCGATCGGCATACTTGGTAAATTTGCGTTCAAAGCATTGCATAACTATATGGAACAACGGAAGCAAGGAAAAGATCCTATATTCTATGCGGACGACATCGAAGGCCTAAAAGGCGTGGAAGCTTGGCCGACAAGAGATGAAAAATATAAAGAAGCAGTGTAATCTTAGATTGACTAAAAAGGGTGGGGGAGTCCCACCCTTTTTTATTAAAACTGGTAAGGTTCTTGTCATCAGTGCTTTCTGTTGAATTAGTGAAAATATACACATTATCGTGTATAACCGCCTTTTGAGGTGCAAAAAAGACTCTATAGATACATAAACCAACATCAAGGTGCAAAATATTTTCAGATCCGTACATAAAAGTCTCAATTCGGTGCAAAAAAGTGTCGGTGTATAAATTATAGATTTTGGCGTAAATATGATGTACAGCAAGTTTAAGATGGCACATTTTTTGCTCTACGAGATGGTAATTTCAATCATTTATTCAAAAACGAATGCATTCATTATTTCTAATCATCTTTTGCTTGCAAATTTAGACATAATACCATCGAAAATGAAAAAAAAAACAGGGGATTCCCTGCTTTTTTTTATATTATAATACTTTCGATAAAAACGCCTTGGTCCGTTCGTGTTGTGGGTTGTCAAACAGCTCAGCTGGGGTCCCTTCTTCAATGATGTATCCACCGTCCATGAAAATAACCCGGTCGCCTACTTCGCGAGCAAATCCCATTTCGTGGGTGACGACAACCATGGTCATCCCTTCTTGGGCGAGCTGTTTCATGACGGCCAACACTTCTCCGACCATTTCTGGATCTAAAGCGGACGTTGGTTCGTCAAACAGCATGACTTTCGGTTCCATCGCTAATGCTCGAGCGATGGCAACACGTTGCGCTTGTCCACCTGATAAAGAATCTGGATAGACGTAAGCTTTTTCTTCTAATCCTACTTTTTTAAGCAGTTGTAATGCTTTTTCTTTCGCTTTTTCTTTCGACCATTTTCGAACTTTCATAGGTGCCAAGGTGATATTATCTAAAACGGTCATGTGCGGGAAAAGGTTAAACCGCTGAAAGACCATGCCGACTTCTTCGCGCACTTTATTGATGTTTGTATTTTTATCTTTTAAATGAAAACCGTCTATGACGATATCTCCATCTTGGAAGTCTTCTAAAAGATTTAAGCAACGCAGAAATGTCGATTTACCGGAACCAGATGGCCCGATTACAACGACGACTTCTTTTTCTTTTATATGAGCGTTGATGCCTTTTAACACTTCCAGGTCACCAAACGATTTTACTAGGTTCGATACTTGTATCATTGGTTTGAATACCTTCTTTCTACATAATGTAGCAATTTACTTAAGGATAAAGTAAGAATAAGATAAATAATCGCCACTGTTAAATAAGGTTCCCATACGCGATAATATTGCCCTTGGGCGGCACGACCCCAATACATTAATTCCGGGGCAGCAATAATCGAAACTAGGGAAGAATCTTTAATTAAAACAATAAATTCGTTACCAAACGGTGGAATCATCCGCTTCAGTGCTTGCGGTAAAATAATATAAATCATGGCTTGAACTTTCGTCATTCCAAGAGAGCGGGCCGCTTCCGTTTGGCCACGGTCAATTGACTGAATCCCTGCGCGAAAAATCTCCGCAATATACGCCGCAGCATTTAATGACAACGATACTATGGCCGATAAAATCGGTTTTGGATTTTCCATAAGCAACGGTAAAACCCCGAAATGGATAAGTAAAATTTGAACAAACAACGGGGTGCCACGAAAAATATTAATATACCATTCAAACGGAAAACGAATAATTTTATAGGAAGACATTTTTCCAAGTCCAATTACTAGCCCTAAAATGGAACCAATCACAATTGCTGCAATGGAAAGTCCAATCGTTAATAATACTCCTTTAAAAAAGAACGGAGCGTATTCTTGCACAATGTCCCAACGAAAATCCATAATCCTCACCTTTCTAGAAAAATAGCGTAACTAACAACGAGTTACGCTATTTTCCTACTCCTTATTGTTGTTCAAGTAAGACGTCTACGTTTGGTTCACTACCGAACCACTCTTTATAAATTTCAGCATATGTTCCGTTTTCAATAACCGTTTTAATAGCAGCATCAAGTTTTTCTTTCAGCTCGCTGCCTTTCGGGAACATTAAGCCGTAAAACTCGGACTCGAAATTAGTTGGATCTTCAATACCGACTAAGTTTTTATCAGGGTTGTTCTTTAAGTATTCGTTCACCACTGTATTGTCTGTTACAACGGCATCGACGCCACCGTTTAACAATTCCATAATCGCGACGACGTTGTTTTCGAATTTCTTAATGTTTTCATTTTCTTCTCCTAATAATTTTTCAACGGCTGCTTGTCCAGTTGTCCCGTTTTGTACACCAACTTTTTTACCGATAAGGTCATTCGCGTTTTTAATATCGCTTCCTTCAGGCACTAGAATCATATGTGTAGATTGGAAATACGGAACTGAGAAATCATACGTTTGTTTTCGTTTGTCGTTAATTGTAATACCGGAAATCGCCATATCGACTTCTTTTCCTTGAACCGCAGCAAAGAGTGGATCCCAACCGATATTTTTCAATTCGTACTCTAAACCAGCTTCTGCCATAACCGCATCAAGGAAATCGATGTCAAATCCGACAATTTCCCCTTTCTCCATATATTCAAACGGTGCAAATGCTGCATCGGTTGCAACAACGACCTTTTGTACGTCACTGCCTGAGGCTTGATCACTAGAAGCTTGTCCGCATCCAATTAATGCAAACACCATCATCATAATGATTCCAAGTAAAACCCCTTTTTTCATTTAGAATAATCCCCCTTTGAACATATCTGAATAATTACTATAATCTGAATACGTTATTAATCATAACAAGAAAACAAATTTTATACAATATAATTTATAAAAATAAGTTTCAAAAAATTTAGAACAATAACCATATATAGGAAAATCACATACTTATATTTTCACTAGTGGATTTAAAAGTATTTTTGTATACGAAATATATACAGTTGTGCGGCTCAGGTGGTATTTGTGAAAATAGTAAAATAACAATCTCACAATGGAGGTGAAAATAGAAGAAAGGGATTAAAAAAATATGCAATATTTAAATCCAATCATTTTTGTAAAATTGTCGTTTCTGAAGAACAAAATATATGATATAATCGCGATTGACAAAACCGAATATGGAGAGAATAGTAGGGGAGCCAGTGTTGCTGGCTGAGATTGCATCCGTAAGATGCTGACCCTTTGAACCTGATCTGGTTGAAACCAGCGGAGGGAACATATTCTCAAACGAATAACCTTGTTTGAAATATGCGCCACTCGGTTCAACCGGTGGCGATTTTATTTTTACCATTTTTACCATTTTTAGATAACAACGTGTGAAAGCAGACTGAAAGGAGATTAAAACAATGAAAAAATGGTTAATGGCTGTACTTGCTACAGTAGGATTGGTAGGCTGTAATGGGGGCGAAGACACTCAACCTGTAGATGAAAACGCACAAGAGTTAAAAGAAGTTTCGGTAGTTCTTGATTGGACACCTAACACGAATCATACCGGATTATATGTAGCAAAAGAAAAAGGCTATTTTGAAGAAGAAGGATTAGATGTAGAAATTCTACTTCCAGGTGAAGCAGGGGCGGATCAGCTTGTTGCTTCAGGACAAGCCGAATTCGGTATTAGTTATCAAGAAAGCATTACCCAAGCACGAATTCAAGATGTACCGCTTGTATCGATTGCTGCTATTATTCAACATAATACATCCGGTTTTGCTTCTCCGGTAGAAAAAAATATTACTTCTCCGAAAGATTTTGAAGGAAAAACATATGGTGGTTGGGGCTCTCCAATCGAAGAAGCGGTCATTACTTCGTTAATGGAAGAAGAAAATGCGGATGTAAGTAAAGTGAACTTTGTCAATATCGGAGACTCTGATTTCTTTACCGCTGTCAAACGTGATATTGACTTTGCGTGGATTTACTATGGTTGGACAGGAATTGAGGCAGAGCTTCGAAATGAACCGATTAACATGGTTTACTTAACGGATTACTCGGAGAAGCTCGATTATTACACACCGGTTTTAGCGACAAGTGAACAAATGATTAAAGAGCAGCCGGATGTGGTAAAAGCATTTGTGAAAGCTGTTTCTAAAGGATATCAATTTGCGATTGAGCACCCAGAAGAAGCGGCAGACATCTTATTAGCGGAAGTACCTGATTTAGATGAACAATTAGTAAAGAAAAGTCAACAATGGTTAGCAGACAAGTACCAAGACGATGCACCACGATGGGGTGAACAAAAAGCAGAAGTTTGGAAAAATTACTCTGATTGGATGTATGAGCACGGGTTACTTGAAAAAGAGTTAGATGTAGACAAGGCTTTTACAAATGAGTTCTTACCTGAAGAATAAAAGGAGGGAATCCAAATGGCTGAAGCGCTAGTCAGTGTCCAAATATTGCCGAAAACAAAACAAGGGGAAGATGTCATTCCTTATGTTGATGCAGCCATTGACGTGATTGCCCAATCAGGTGTTAAGTATGAAGTTCATCCTCTTGAAACAACGATGGAAGGGGAATTGGATGAACTGTTACACATCATTTCATTAATGAATAAACGAATGATGGAGCTAGGCAGCACAAACGTTATTTCCCAAGTAAAAATTTTGTATCAACCAAGCGGTATTACAATGGCTGAGTTAACGGAGAAATACCGATGATGAGTCGAGGCTGGAAAAAAGGATGGAGATCGATAGGGGTCCTCATCCTTTTCTTTGCGATTTGGGAAGCGGTCGGAAGATGGGGGAACATACCCGCTTGGTTACTGCCAACACCGTCACGTATTGTAAATGCAGCTATTGAAGTGAAAAGTACTTTTAGTGAACACTTACTGTCAACGTTGCAATTAACATTTACGGGCTTTCTTATTGGGATTACGTTCGGACTTATGATCGCAATTATTTTACATTTACTTCCGGGTGTTCGTGAAGCGGTGTATCCATTACTTATATTGTCCCAAAACGTTCCAATCATTGTGCTTGCTCCACTGCTTGTCATCTGGTTTGGCTTTGGAATACTCCCGAAATTGATTGTCATTACTCTCGTTTGTTTTTTTCCGGTTGCGGTTGCCACGCTTGATGGGTTTCAACAAACAGCACCGGAACTGCGGCATTATATGGCGATGGCCGGAGCTTCGAAGTGGCAAATGTTTTGGAAGCTGGAATTTCCATATGCGCTTCCTTCGATTTTTTCCGGGTTAAAAATTTCAGCGACCTATAGTGTGATGGGTGCTGTTATTTCCGAATGGTTAGGGGCGAAAGCAGGAATCGGAGTATTTATGACGTTAGCTTCATCCTCTTTCCGAACGGATCGGGTTTTTGTGGCGATTATGGCTATTATGCTGTTTAGTTTACTTTTTTTCTGGAGCATTGTGTTATTGGAGAAGCTCGTTGTGAGGTGGAAGGAGGATGAGGATGCTTAAAGTGGAAGGCGTTTCTAAATCGTTTGGCAATAAATTGGTTCTTGAAAACCTTCATTTAGAAGTAAACGAAGGAGAATTTGTCTCGATCCTCGGGCCATCGGGAAGCGGAAAAAGCACGTTATTGCATTTAATCGGAGGACTGTATACCCCAGACCAAGGCACGATTCGGCTTCAAGGAGAAGTCGTGAACGGAAAAAGCGGAAAAGTGAGTTATATGCCACAGCAACCATCATTATTCCCTTGGCGGACCGTGCTCCAAAACGTTATGTTAGCACAAGAAATTATCGGAAGGCCGAACCAAAAGATAGCCCAACAAATGTTAGAAAAAGCTGGCTTAGGAGATGTCATCCATAACTATCCTCACCAACTATCAGGAGGTATGAAACAGCGAGTAGCGTTTATCCGTGCGCTTTTAAGTCCACATCCGTTTATTTGCTTGGACGAACCTTTTTCGGCATTGGATGAATTTACGCGTTATGAGATGCAAATGTGGCTGCGAGAGATTTTAAAAGAACATCAACGGACGATTTTATTAATTACCCATAACATCGATGAAGCGATCTTATTATCAGATCGGTTGTATATTTTTACGAATCGCCCGGCGACGGTGAAAAAAGAAATACACGTACCGTTTCCGCAACCGCGGGAGCAAGAATTAATGTTAACCGAACCGTTTATGGAAGTGAAAAAAGAAGTGTACGAACAATTACGTACGGAATTAAAGACGGGTGATTCTGTTGAAACTTCTTATTGATGCGCACATCCATCTTGATCTATATGAAGTGGAGAAGCAAAAAGCACTGCTTCAAACCGCTCCAAGTGAAGGGATTGAAGCGCTGATTGCCGTTTCGTTTCACCAAGATTCAGCCAAGCGTGTTCTAGACCTTCACCAATCGTTTCCGTCCATTGTTTATCCAGCATTTGGCTGGCATCCAGAGCAGCCATTCATCCACGAAGCAGAGCTACAGTCGTTTATCGATTGGGTAAATCAACATTCTTCTCAAATGGTTGCGATTGGTGAAGTCGGGTTACCATATTATTTACGTCGTGAACATCCGTCCATTCCGTTAGAGCCGTATGTGGAGGTATTAACCGAGTGGATCAAGGTCGCCAAAACATGGGACATCCCGATTTGTTTACATGCGGTGTATGAAGATGCACCACTCGTTTGCGATTTGTTAGAAGCCCATTCCATTACAAAAGCTCATTTTCATTGGTTTAAAGGGGACCCGCTGACCGTCGAACGGTTAAAGCAAAACGGTTATTACATGTCGGTTACTCCTGATATCGTGTACGAAGAAGAAATCCAACAACTTGTATCGATATATCCAATGAACCTTCTTATGGTGGAAACGGACGGCCCATGGCCATTTGAAGGACCGTTCCAGGGGAAAATGACCCACCCACGGATGATAAGAGAATCGGTGAACATCATCAGTCAAATCAAGCGAATACCTCTTGAAGATGTGTATAAACAGTTGTATCATAACACGAAAGCTTTTTTTCACATATAGAAAACGGTAATTCCTAATAATTTTTCCACTCCTATCTGTTAAGGATAGGAGTTTTTTTGTTCCCATTCATAATTTTGGTCGATTCGAGAAAAACTGAAAAAAAAGAGAAGGATTGATGAAATTGAATTGGAATAGTTATGAAACTTCGAATTACCAAGCTGGGGATATCGTTTATGTAGTGTATCGAAACCCACATACTCCTAATGTGGGAAATATTCAACCGGCGGCTGTGGTGGCCAATCCGGAAGCACCTGATAAGCTCGCTTTGTTTTTATACGATACGTATTACCCAATTACCGATGATATTGCGATATTCCGTACCGAAGAGGAAGCGGAACAGGCATACCATTACTATTTTGGAATTGATTAGAGGTGAGTTAATGATTAAGCCATTCATGCCACAGCTCGTGTATTTTGAACCAAAAGCGTTAGATTATCCATTGGGGAAAAGGCTCAAAGAAAAATTCGAAAAATTAGGAGTAGAAATTCGTTATACGACCTCGCACAATCAAGTGCGTAATTTACCAGGTGAAAATGACTTCCAAAAGTACCGTGTCGCTAAATCGACGCTCGTTGTAGGCATTCGAAAGACGTTAACATTTGATTCTTCGAAGCCGTCTGCAGAATATGCGATTCCGTTGGCAACCGGCTGTATGGGACATTGTCACTACTGTTATTTACAAACAACGATGGGAAGTAAACCGTATATTCGAACATATGTGAATGTCGATGAAATATTAGAACAAGCGGAAAAATACATACAAGAGAGAGCCCCGAAAATTACTCGATTTGAAGCGTCTTGTACGTCTGATATTGTCGGAATTGACCATTTGACTCATTCATTAAAACAAGCGATTGAATATTTTGGTCAATCCGAGTATGGCAAGTTGCGATTTGTTACAAAATTTCACCATGTCGATCATTTATTAGATGCGAACCATCAAGGGAACACGCGATTCCGTTTTAGCGTCAACGCTGATTATGTGATTAAAAATTTTGAACCAGGTACATCTCCGCTACCGAAACGTATCGAAGCGGCTCGAAAAGTAGCGGATGCAGACTATCCGTTAGGGTTTATCGTCGCCCCGATCTATTTGCATGAAGGGTGGAAAGAAGGGTATCGGAAACTGTTTGAACAACTTGAGGGGGAACTACCAATGCATGCCAAAAAAGGGTTAACGTTTGAATTAATTCAACATCGATTTACGAAACCAGCGAAACGGGTGATTCAAAAAAATTATCCAATGACGAAGCTGGAACTAGAAGAAACGAAACGTCAATACAAGTGGGGACGCTACGGAATCGGGAAATACGTGTATCAACAAAAGGAAGAAGAAGAAATTAAAACCACCTTGTCCTCGTACATCGAGCGATTGTTTCCACAAGCAACCATTGAATATTTTACTTAATCTCTCCAAAAAAAGGGGAGATTTTTTTGGAGATAAGAGGTTTGTTCTTTACATTTATTGAAATGAATTATTATTTCTGCTTTTATTTAAGAAGATGTCTAAAATCACATTGCAATTCGTCATCAGTTTCTTTTAAGATTAATAGAAAAGAGAAAGGTGGGAGGATATCAATGAAACTAACGACGAAGATCTTTATTGGTATATTTTTGGGGATTATCGCCGGCGGAATGATTAATACGTTTGCGCCGAATCTTTTTCCAACGTTTGATACATATCTTTTTCAACCTCTTGGAAAGCTGTTCTTAAATTTAATTAAAATGCTTGTTGTTCCAATTGTGTTATTTTCCATCATTTTAGGTACAAGTAGTTTAGGAGATCCGAAAAAATTAGGGAGAATTGGCGTAAAAACGATTGGATATTTTTTAGTTACCACGATGATTGCCATTGTCATCGGACTTTCTATGGCCCTGCTTATCAAACCTGGTCTTGCCGGTGAATTTGAAACAACGGATGTTGAATTTGAAGCAAAAGAAGCTCCACCTATCTCAGAAACATTCCTAAATATGATTCCGACGAATCCAATTCAAGCGCTCGCTGAAGGAAACATGCTACAAATTATTTTGTTGGCGATTTTTATAGGGATGGCGATTACGGTTTTAGGTGAGAAAGCTAACACGTTCCGAAAATTTGTAGAAGAAGGTAATGACATCATGATGTATTTAGTGTCATTCATCATGAAGCTTGCGCCATATGGAGCGTTTGGATTAATTGCGTCTGCTATTGGAAGTCAAGGATGGGATGCCATTCAAGCGATGGGGCTCTATTTACTCGTTGTATTAATTTCCTTAGTTTTGCACGCGTTCATTACGTACGGTTCAAGTATTTTCTTCATTGCTAAAAAAAGTCCTCTCTGGTTCTTTAAAACGTTTGCTCCAGCCATGAGCGTTGCTTTAAGTACATCAAGCAGTAGTGCCACTTTACCGATTTCTATGGAAACGGCGCAACGAAAATTAAAAGTACCAGAGCCGATTAGTAGTTTCGTCCAACCGTTAGGAGCTACAATCAATATGGACGGAACCGCGATTATGCAAGGGGTAGCTACCGTATTTATCGCTCAAGTATACGGTGTTGATTTATCACTTTCCGAGTTAGTGACGATCGTATTAACAGCTGTATTAGCAAGTATTGGTACCGCTGGTGTTCCTGGGGTCGGATTAATTCTTCTTGCTATGGTATTAACGAGTGTCCAATTACCGGTAGAAGGAATTGCTTTAGTGTTAGGTATTGACCGTCTTGTGGATATGGCGCGTACGGCGGTGAACATTACAGGGGATGCCGCTTGTGCTCTCGTTGTGGCGGAAACGGAAAAAAGAAAAACGATTAAAGAACAGCGAGGAGAATAGGTTTATAGTGGAAACGAGGGAGCAAGATGAATCTTGGACTAGGTGAAATTGCTGTTATCATTCTTGTTGGACTGTTGATTTTCGGCCCAAATCAATTACCGAAAATCGGTAAAACAGCAGGGAAAACAATGTATCAGTTTAAAAAAGGTTGGAAAGAGATGATGGATGACGAAGATAATAAATGAGGATTGCTTATACTTTAGGCAAGCTTTTTTCACGGATGATGTATACAGTAGCCATGGCGCCTTTGCGTCATGGCTATTATTTATGAAGAGGTAGCTTAATAGTAAACGTCGTTAAATCATCGTTAGATTCACACAATAGTTCACCTTGATGATTGTTGATAATTTGTTTACATACGTATAGTCCAAGCCCTGTTCCTCTTTTTTTCGTTGTGACAAATGGTTCAAATATGTTTTCCTTGATATGATCAGGAATTTTTGGGCCATTATTTTGAGTATGAATGATAACTTTATTATCGAGTTCTGTGGCTAGAATGAAAATTTTCGGGTCATCTCGATAATCTTGAAGGACGTCAATTGCATTAAAGATAATGTTAATTAACACTTGGCGAATTTCTTCTTTAGAACCAAAAATTCGAAGATGTGGGTCGATATTTTTAATAATTTGAACATTTACGTCAAGAATGCTTGGATATAGGAAGTTCAACACTTCTTCGATTAAGTCAGCGACTAAGATTTCCGTTTTGTCTTTATTCGATGTCTCTTTCTTAGAGAGAAGTAAAAATTGGGTAATTCGGAAATTCAGTTGTTCTAATTCAGAACGAATAATATTTAAATAAGGTAGCGTTGGATATTCTGCATGTAATAATTGGATGAACCCCTGTATGGATGTTAATGGGTTTCGGAATTCGTGTACAAAACTTGAAGTCATTTGTCCTAAAATCGACAACCGCTCTTGATGATTTGAACTTGGATATTTAAGATTCGACTCATTGATTTCGTAACTTAAGGTTGTATAGTAGGAAATGGTATGGAATAAGAAAAGGTCAAACAAGCGGTTAATTAAATGAATCGCCTGTTGTAAGTTTTTTTTCTCTTCAATAGTTTGAAAAATATCGTCTATAATGACAGTTCGACCAATATTGACGTTGTACACGAAGTCTTGAATATTTAAATTCGAAAATAGACGTTCATCAATAACCGATTTGGCAAATTGGTGAATGTATTTATCAATTTGTTTATCATCAATCGAGGAGAAAAACGGTAATGAATTAAACAAAAGTTCGCCACACTTTATAATTATTTTTTTACTTTCTTTATTCTGAGAGGATATTTTTTTCTCCCAAACGTTCAGTAACTGTTGTTTATGGTCCTTGATGGAATGGGCCCATTCTTTTTTTTGAGAAATTTCCATATTTTCACCTCGATTTTTATTATAGTAAAAATATGAATAAATTTCCATTCATCTCACGAAAATTCAGAAACGAATGATTTCTCTGATTATAATTTTAAATATATGTACAACCCGTTACTTTTATTCGACAAAATTATTAAATTTCCTTTTTAACTATTAAAATTTTCTCTAACCTTCTCACCTTTCGGCACAGTCATGAGCAAGATTATTGGAAAATAAAAGAAAATTGTGTAAAATTACACTATACTATGAATGAAGGATGAGATATATGACAAGGGATGAAATTATTTTACTTATTTCAGAGAAGTTAAAGCTTATACGTACGGAAGCGAACTATACACAAGATAAAATGGCTGAAATTATTGGAATCTCTAAAAAAACACTCGTTCAAATTGAAAAAGGTCGTATTGAAGCAAGTTGGACAGTCGTCATTGCCGTTTGTGCAATCTTCAGAGAAAGCACGATAGTGCAAAACACGTTGGGGGGCGATCCGTTAGAAGTAATTGAAACCGTCGTCCGTGAAGGAATTGATTATCGGAAGGAAAAAACACTTGGTGGTAAAGTGTGGTGGCGAGAAATTGAACGGAAGAATGGGTATGTTCTTCAGCAAAACGTCATCAGCCAACATTACCGTATTTTAGATGATGAAAACTATCGAATTTATAGTAGTTTTTCAAAAGAGGGAGCTTTTAAACGATTAGATGAACTCGTTCTCGATGAACGGAAGGAATAAGATAAAAAGGGGTGTGGGAACGATTGACGCCAACACGTATTTTATTCGGCTTGTATCCGTTATGTTTTGTAGGGCTCTCTATTTTATTAAAGTGTTGTTTCAAGCAGTGGACATGGGCGAATAAATTCATCCTTTTTCTCGTCTATGTTTTATCAAATATAGCCATCTTTTTTTATATTAAAGGTGGCCTTATTCCGATTGGAACGATGGAACGTGCCCTCGGAATAAGTGTGTTTTCAGGTTTGCAATTCAAACAATGGATACGTCTCATCCTCATTCCAAACACATTTACCATCATTTATGTCCTACTCGTCTTCCTTATTTTATATGTACCAAATTGGTTAAAAAGTTGGCTTGCAAAACGAAACATCATGGTCGTTCATTCAGTTTGGGGAAGAGGAAAAAAGTATTAAATTTCCTCTGAAAAACAGTATGACTATTAATTACATGGATTCAGTTAATTCATCCTGTTATGACTCTTTAAAACTATTAAAGATGGATGAAAAAACGTTACAAATCGTTTACATGTATATGAAACATTGGTCTATCAATTGCAAGAAAACGAAATTCGTATTAAAAAAGTAATCGAATCATTCGATTACTTTTTTCTATTTGATAGGCTAAATGAAGTATGAGTAAAATTATTGTGGGCAAAATTTAACCCCCTCATTTGTTGAGGGAACGTTAGAACGCTCAACAAATGAG